>CAZKLI010000077.1:0-2433 GCA_964553575.1 uncultured Chromatiales bacterium | reverse complement strand
GAATCTCGGCGAGATTCCTGTATTATCAAAGGGCAGGGGGAACAAGTTGATCAACATACCCAAAAATCGCTTGGACGGCGGTGAAGAGCGCGTGACGGCGGCGGCGTGCGTGCAACCCGGGCAGACCCTGCTCGTGCACGCGGGGCGGCAGGTCACACGCGTCGCTTTCGACGCGCTCGACCATTACCGCGGAAAACGCGGGCAGCGCGGGCGCAAGCTGCCTCAGGGCTGGCGCAGCGTTTCCCGGCTTGAAGTGGAGGGCTCGCCGTGCTGACCCGGATCGCTTTGTTCATGGCGGTCAATTTCGCCGTTTTGTTCGTGCTCAACGCCGTGCTCAGTTTGTTCGGCGTCGAGGACTTGCTCGTGCAGAGCGGTTCGGATCTCAACCTGACAGGATTGTTAATCATCTCGGCGGTTATCGGCATGTCCGGCGCTTTCATCTCGCTTGCGATGTCCAAGATGATGGCCAAACGTTCGATGCGGGTGCGTATCGTCACCTCGCCGGGCACGAGCGCCGAGCGCCTGGTGTTCGACACCGTTGCGCGCCAAGCGAAAGCCGCGGGCATCGCAATGCCCGAGGTCGGGATATTCCCGTCGCCGCAGCCGAACGCGTTCGCAACCGGGATGTTTCGCAACAAGGCGCTGGTCGCGGTCAGTGAAGGGCTGTTGCGCACGATGGACGCCGACGAGGTCGAGGCGGTACTCGGGCACGAAGTCAGCCACGTCGCGAACGGCGACATGGTGACACTGACTTTGGTTCAAGGCGTAATCAATACTTTCGTGATTTTCCTGTCGCGGATCATCGGCCACGTCGTGGACCGCGTGGTGTTCAAGACTCAGCGTGGGTACGGCCCGGCTTACTTCATCACGTCGATCCTGGCTCAAATCGTCCTGTCGATTCTTGCGACGACCATCGTGATGTGGTTTTCTCGACGGCGCGAGTTCCGCGCCGACGCCGGCGGTGCGAAGCTGGCGGGACGAGCCAAGATGATTGCCGCACTCAAGCGCCTGCAAGTGGCGCACGAGCCGCCGGACATGCCGAAAGAGCTCGCCGCTTTCGGCATTCGAGGCGGCGGTGGTGGGGGAATCAAGCGGCTGTTCATGAGTCATCCGCCGCTCGCCGAGCGCATCAGCGCACTGGAGCGGGCGTAACGCCTGCGTCGTTGTTGCAAAACATCTAAACCTTTCGACTGCGCTGCGTTTTCACCGTCGGACGGGCGCCCCGGCGGATGTTCTTGATGGGTGTTCTTGCTGAGCATCCTTGACGCGGCGCCCGTGCAATTTGGCCGCGTTCATTCGAGCGCGCCTTCGAGAAACACCTTGATTCTTAGCCTTACCAAAGGCGGCGGCGCCGCCGGGTCGAACGGTTCACCGGCAACGACCTGGAAGCCTTGATAACACCGTTGCTGCGTCCTGTCACAGACGTCGTTTGGAATCGGCGGTGCGGTCAGGGTGACCATTGCGACGGCCTTGGTTTGGGTCACGGTGAAGACGCCGCTTTGCACGTCGCCCGTCGCAAGCGTCACCCGGTCGGACGACGGCATGGCGCCTTCGGCTTGCAGGGCGACGTCCATATTGAACGGTGCGCCTTCGTGCAGCACTAAGCCAACGCGGACGTCGGACTCGGATTCACCGGCGCCTCTGTGCCTGAAACCCAGAGTCAAAACGGCGTTCCCGTCGTCGTCGAAGGAATTTCCCGGGCCGTTGTTTCCCAGCCATAAAGACCGCAGTTTGGAGAGGCCGGCGAAAATCCCTCCCGGCAGAGTGGTCAGTCGGTTGGTGCTCAAGGTCAGCTCTCCCAGAGAAACGAGGGGTGAAAAGACGTTCTGCGGCAGTGAACGAAGTTGGTTGTCGTGCAGATTCAGAATCCGCAGCTTATCGAGGTCGGAAAACACGCTTGGCGGCAACGCCGCCAAGGCGTTTTTGTTCAGGAACAGCGCTTCCAAAGAGACCAGAGATGAAAAGACGCGTTCGGGCGATTGGCTCAGCCGGTTGCCGTGCAGATCCAGAACCCGCAGCTCACCCAGCTCTGAAAACACGCTTGGCGGCAACGTCGTCAAGGCGTTTTTGTTCAGGAACAGCATTTCCAAAGAGACTAGAGATGAAAAGACGCGTTCGGGCAATGCGCTCAGCCGGTTGCCGTGCAGATCCAGGACTCGCAGATCACCCAGCTCTGAAAATACGCTTGCCGGCAATGCCGTCAAGTCATTTTGGTTCAGGAACAGCGTTTCCAAAGAGATCAGAGGTGAAAAGACGCGTTCGGGCAATGCGCTCAGCCGGTTGCGCGAAAGGTCCAAGGTTCTCAGCGCACCGAGGTTCAAGAAATCTCTTTCTTTCAGGCGGGTGAGGTTCGTCGAAGAAAGGTTCACGTCCGTGACCGAAGCTCATCTGAGCACGGTCACGGACTTGAACCTTTCTTCGACGAACCTCACC
>CAZKLI010000076.1:0-2585 GCA_964553575.1 uncultured Chromatiales bacterium | reverse complement strand
CTTCAGCGCCGCGCCCGAGGCCTTGCCCGGCGCCTGGTTCGTCGCTTGCGCGGATTTTCTTTTCGATTTGATGTGGCGCGGCGGCGCGTGGCTCGGGCGGGCGGATTTCCTGCAATGGTTTCATCATCCGCCGGCATGGAGTTATTTGCCCGCCGCGGCCGGCGTCGTCGCGGTGACCCTGGCGAGCCGTTGGCGGCACAAGGCGGCGGCGGCGACGTTGTTTCTTCCGCTGGCCGCAAGCGCCGGGGCCGGTTTGCCCGAGGGGGCGTTCGAAGCGACGTTTCTCGACGTGGGGCAGGGGTTGGCGGTGGCGGTCGTGACGCGCCGTCACGCGATGCTGTACGACACCGGTCCCGCGTATCGTTCGGGTTTCAGCACCGCGGAGGCGGTCGTTGTGCCGTACTTGCGCCACCGCGGCGTCAGGCGTCTCGACGCGCTGGTCGTTTCGCACGAAGACAACGACCACGCCGGCGGCGTCGAAGTTATCGCCCGGCATTTTGCGATCAAGCGCCGTCTGAGCGGGGGGACGACGTCGCCCGACGCCGGCGCCGAACGCTGTCGTGACGGGCAGGCTTGGACCTGGGACGGGGTGCGCTTTGAAGTGTTGCATCCTTCCGGCGGCGGGAAATTTCAAGGCAACAACGCGTCGTGCGTCGTCAAGGTAACCGCGGGGAAACGTTCGTTGCTGCTGACCGCCGACGTCGAAAAGCAGGCTGAAGCCGCGTTGCTTGCGCGCGGCCGCGGGCGTCTCAAGGCGTCGGCGGTGCTGGTTCCGCATCACGGCAGCCTGACTTCTTCGACCGATGAATTCGTCGCGGCCGCGTCGCCCGAAGTCGCCGTCGTGACCAGCGGTTACCGCAACCGGTTCGACTTGCCCAAGCAGGAAATCGTGAACAAGTATCTCGGCGTCTGCGCCCGGGTGCTCAATACGGTTGAAACCGGGGCGCTGTCGCTGCGTTTTACGCCGGGGAGAGACATCGAAGTTTCACGCATGCACCGGCGTGACGCGCGGCGCTATTGGCACAACGGCTTCGATTTCGTTCCCCTGCAAAACTGCCGACTCACGGCGGACGGCGCGTTGATGCCGATATAATGAGCGCATTGATGCCGCCGCAATCCACACTGAACCGGGCTTTTTCGTCCAGAGCTTACGGACGTCTGCTGGGCTACGCTTGGCGGCACCGCAGGGCGTTGCTGCTTGCAATCGCCGGCATGGTCGTCTATTCGCTGACCGACACCGGTTTTGCGGCGTTGATGAAGCCGTTGTTCGACGAACACGTCGCCGGCGGTTGGCGAATGCACTCTTGGCTGTTGCCCGGTGCGATCGTCGTGGTGCTTTTCCTGAGAGGCGCCGGCAGTTTCTTGTCGGTCTATTACATGGAACACGTCGGCAACTGGGTCACCAAGGAACTGCGTTCCGACATGTTCGCCCGCCTGTTGCAGCTGCCGACCTCTTATTTCGACTCGACGCCGCACGGCGCGATGGTGTCGAAGCTGACTTTCAACGTCGAGAAGACCACGACGGTTTCCGCCAAGACGCTGACCTTTCTGGTCAGGGACACGCTGACCGTCGTCGGCTTGGTTGCATGGCTTTTTTATCTCGAATGGAGGCTCGCGGCGGTGTTCCTGGTTTCCGCGCCTCTGATCGCTTGGTTGACCACGCTCGCCGGGCGGCGGCTGCGCAAGGTTTCTCACCGGGTGCAGCGCACCATGGGGGTCGTGACCGACGACGTGCAGCACGCAATCCGGGCCAATTTGGCAATCAAGATTTTCGGCAGCCACGGGGTCGAACGCGAAAACTTTGAGAGCAACATCGAAAGAAACCGCAAGGAAAGGATGCGCATGGCCGCGGTGAGGGCGTTGAACGCGCCGGTTGCGGTGTTTCTGGCGGGGGTCGGTCTCGCCGCGGTCATTTATATCGGTATGCAGGAAGATTTCTACAAGGTTACGTCGGCGGGCACTTTCGCGTCGTTCATTACCGCGGTGTTGCTGCTGTTTCGCCCGTTGCGCAACCTGATCAGGCTCAACGCGGTGCTGCAGGACGGCCTCGCCGCCGCCGAGGATATCTTTCGTTTTCTCGACGAACCGGTCGAAGAAACAGGCGGGCAAAACAAGCCGTTGCCGGGTAAAGGCGACGTCCGCTTCAGGAACGTCTCCTTGATTTACGACGGCGCGGACGAGCCGGCGCTTGAGGGCATAGACCTTGAGATTGCGCCGGGCGAGACGATTGCTCTGGTCGGGCGTTCCGGCGCCGGCAAGTCAAGCCTCGCGCAATTGATTCCGCGTCTGTACGAACCGAGCGAAGGCTCGGTCGAGTTGGACGGGCGCGACGTCGCCGAAATCCCGCTCGCCGACCTGCGCGCGCAGATTACCTACGTGCCTCAGAACACGGTGCTCGCGAACAGCACGATTGCGAAAAACATCGCCTGCGGCGGCGAGTACGATCTTGACAAGGTGGCCGAGGCGGCGCGCAAAGCGCACGCGCTCGAATTCATCGAGCGCCTGCCCGAGAGTTTCGACACCGAGCTGCACAACAACGCAAGCCTGCTGTCGGAAGGGCAAAAGCAGCGCATCGCCGTCGCGCG
>CAZKLI010000075.1:0-2376 GCA_964553575.1 uncultured Chromatiales bacterium | reverse complement strand
ACGAACCAGCCCTGAGAAGACGCCGGCGGGCAGTTCGCTCAAATCATTTCCCGTCAGATCCAGCACGCTCATAGCGGTCGTCCTTGAAAAGACGCCGGCCGGCAGTTCGCGCAAATCGTTGCCGGACAGGTTCAGCGCCTGCAACCCCGACAGCGGCGAAAAGACGCCGGCCGGCAGTTCGGTCAAACCGTTTTCCTCCCAACTCAGCGTGCGCAGGCCGGACAATCCCGTGAAAACATCGGTCGGCAAATTGGTCAGATTGTTGCCCGACAGGTTCAGCGCCTGCAACTCCGACAGCGGCGAAAAGACGCCGGCCGGTAAATTGGTCAAATCGTTGCCGGACAAGCTTAGCGCCTGCAACCTCGACAGCGGAGAAAAGACGCCGGCCGGCAGCCCGGTCAAGCCGTTTTGATCCAAACTCAACGTGCGAAGGCTCGGCAGGCCCGCGAAGACGTCGGCCGGCAACCCGGATAAAGAGTTGCCGGACAAGTCGAGCAACCTCAATCTCACCAGTCCGACGAAATCGCCCGTCTGCAAAGACCTTATCCCGGCGCCGGCGATGCGCAGTTCGGTAACGGCCGTCAGGCGTGACAGCGGAACGCGAACGCAGGTATCAGCGCCTCCCGAAACCTCGGTAAGGACTCTTCGAACCGCTTCGGTCCTGCCGCAGACGCCGATGGTTGCTCCGGCGGCAACTGTATTGATTCCGTTGTAGCTCGATCTCGAGAACTGCCAATTCGCCGGACTCAAATTCAAGGAAAGAGAAGTGCCGTCGGCGGGAAAAGTCATCAGCGCCGAGCTGACGCTTTCGACGCCGCCTTTCGGAATCGTCAACGAACGAGGGGAGAACGTCGCGCCGTCCGCACTGATGATCGCCGGAAGATCGGCTCCCACCGCACCCTCGCGCAGTTCCAGCTTGACCGAAAAATGGACGTTATCGTCCGACAAACGCAAGAACTCGATTCTTGGTCTTACTTCGAGCCTGAAATCAGCGCCCGGATTCCCTTCCAAGAACAACCGCCTCAAGTCGGTCAGTCCTGCAAAGACGCCGGCCGGCAGCGTCTGCATAAGGTTGTCCTCCAAGTCCAACGTCTCCAACCCGGTTAGTCCCGCAAAGTCACCCGCGCGCAAAGTGTCTATCCCGGAACTGGCCAGGTTCAGCTCGGAGATTCCCGCCAAGTCGCTTGGAGTCACGGCCTCGCACTGATCCTTGCCGGAGATCGCCGCCAGAATCACGCTCTGAACTTGAGGCGTCCTGCCGCAAATCCCCGCGACCGGCTCCGGCGGCGGCGGTTCCATGGGCGGTTCCATGGGCAGTTCCGGTGGCGGCGAAACCGGCGACGTCGCCGGTTCGACGACGACAACGTCGAAGCCGGTGTACCTGGCGTCGCTCCCGCCGAGAAGCAGTTCCGACACGGTCACTACAGGAGAAGCGCTGCCGGGAATATGCATCACCTCGACGACCTCGCTCTCGAGGCTTCCCGTCGGAATCGTCAGCGAATTGGTCGACAACGTCGCGTTGATCGCCGCAAGACGCACCGTAGTCGCCCGCGGCGCGCCCTCTCTCAACGTCAACTTGACCGAACCGACGTCCGAGATCGGGAAAGGAACGACGTTGAGCCTTGCCGCAAGCGTGAAACGCGAACCCGGGTTTCGGTCAAGACGCAACTCGACCAACTCGGTCAGACCCGAAAAGACGCCGGCAGGCAGCGCGTGCAGTTCGTTGTCGGACAAATCCAGGCGCCGCAGGCCGGACAGCGCCGAAAAATCATCCGCCCGCAAAGACGTGATCCCGGCGCCGAACAAGTGCAAATCGGTGATTGCGCGCAGCTCGGATACCGAAACCGCCTCACAGGCGTCGCCCGCGGTGAACGTCGCGTCGAGAATCGCTGCCCGAACCGCCTCGGTTCTCGCGCAGACGTTGATGAAACGAATCGGCGACGCTTCGGTCGTAATCGTGAGCCCTGAGTAGTCGCCGTCGAGTCCGCCGAGATGGGATACATTCAAGCTCAACTCGAAAGAAGTCTCGCCGGGGTCGAGAATCAGCGTAACGGCGTCGCTTTCGGTGTGACCGGTCGGAATCTCCAAGAAGTAGTCGTAATCGTCGCCAGCGAACGTTGCGCCGGACACCACGAGACGCACCGTGGTATGGCGCGGCGCACCCTCGCTCAACACCGCTTTCACCGAAAAGACCCCCGGTGAAACAGGCTCGATTTTCGACCTGACCGTGAGCGTGAAACCCGGGTCGGTGTCCAGACACACCGCCGTCAACTTGGTCAGCCCTGAAAAGACGCCTGCAGGCAGCGCATCCCAACCGCCGCCGCGCAAATCCAGCGTCGCCAGGCCGGGCAGCCCCGCAAAATCGCCCGCCCGCAA
>CAZKLI010000074.1:0-10590 GCA_964553575.1 uncultured Chromatiales bacterium | reverse complement strand
TTAAGCCACTAGGAAAAAAAGACAGCGAACCGTTTCAGATTCAATTCAGAAAATTTGGCGTCAAGAGAAAGGGGGCTAAACGAAATTTAATTGACATGGGTTACGGCGTCAGTCAAGTGCTACCCTTAATAACCGAGCTGTTACGTCAAGATTCACCGAACGTGTTCCTCTTACAGCAGCCGGAAGTGCATCTTCATCCTAGCGCTCAGGCCGCGCTCGGCACGTTGTTTTGTCAAATAGCCGCACAAAAGGGTCGCCAGCTAATAGTTGAAACCCACAGCGACTATCTGCTCGACCGCGTACGCATGGAAGTCCGCGATGGAACGGCAAAATTGAAACCAAGTGACGTATCTGTCCTGTACTTTGACCGTGATGACTTAGACGTCAAAATTCACTCGATCCAATTAGATAAAGAGGGAAACGTCCTTGATGCACCGAACAGCTACCGCAAATTTTTCATGGAAGAGACAAAACGGCATATAGGAATCTAGAGCATGTGCGCGATTCTCGATGCAAATGCCGCCAGTCAAGTGTTTCACCCCGGTAGCTGTGAAGCGGGACAAATATTCCTTGAGTGGGTGGAAGCAGAGCGGGGGCGCCTGGTAATCGGCGGCAAGCTCAAAGAAGAGCTTGATAGAACAAAAGCTCAAATGTGGTTGAAAGAGGCGATTTCAGCCGGCATTGCAAAAAACTTTAACGTCGACGAAATCAACACCGAAGAAAAAAAGCTGCGGAAGAAATGCAAATCGGACGATTCCCACGTTATTGCATTGGCTCGAATCAGCGGTGCTCGCTTACTGTATTCACACGACGAGAGATTACATGAAGACTTCAAAAATAAAAAACTGATATATCAACCGCGCGGAAAAATTTATTCTGACGCTTCTCATCAACCTCTTCTAAATCAAAGAGACCTATGCCGAGCCGACTAAATAATCCCGCCTCAAAAAAGACAGCGTATACCTACAATCTAAACCCCAAAGAAATTACATCCTAATGCCAGAGAATCGGTAACTTTAGCCGTATGAACTAAACGAACCCCCTCTCAAAAATCAATGCTATTAGGCGGTTGTCAGTGGGCGCCCGCCGCCGACAACCACCCGATTTCTTCTTTCTACTTCATCATCTTCACCAGATTCTGCAGCCCAGCCTCGTAGATGCCCGCGAACGTCTTGGTCATTTCGTCGGCGTCGTCGGCGTTGAAGGTCGAGGACCAGGTAACCTTGGTCGCGTTGTCCCCGGCGGGCTCAACCTTGATCTTCCCGACGTAGTCCCTGATCGGCCACGGCCCCTTGAACAAGCTGTAGGAGTAAGAGCGGCCGTCTTTGTACCTGAGCAGCCTTTCGTGGACTTCGGCGCCGTTTCCTAGCACCAGAATACGCACCATGCCGCCTTCCTTGAGCACCACCTTGGCGACCGCCGGGTGCCACTCGTTCAAGGCGAAGAAACCGCCGACCACGCCCCACACCTTGTCGGAGTCGTGGTTGATGACAACGTCGCGCGATACGCTCAACTCACCTTTTTTGATATGAGCCATATGAGCGTGCGCGGCGGCAGCGAACAACAGCGGAACCATCGCGAAAATAAGTTTTCTGCAAAATGCTTTCATAGCATTCCTCCTTAATTACGGTTTGTGACCAAAATACGCAGAGGCGCTGCGGCCCGCGTCGGATATCATAGCCGGACACTTTGGGCAACCGACACAGTATAAATTCACCTATGCACGCGCTTTATACGCCCGTACTATTCGATTTAACACCCCCTGTGCGACTTCGTAAGGCAACGCGGCGCCGCGGCGGCTGTTCGGATGCACCGTTACCAGCGTCTTGCCGCCTTGCGACAGCAGGTGCACCTGCAGCAGCTGCGCACCAGCGTCTTCGGCGGCGAACGCATCGCCCGCCCCCGCCGCGCGGTAGCGAACCAGATAGACGCCGCGGCTGCGGTCAACGCGACGCACGCTGAGCCCGGCACGGTCGAGGGCGACGCCGAGACTGCGCCACACGCGGCTGTACGGGCGACCGACGATCAGCGCCGGGGCGCCCCTGAAGTTCCTGACGTCGAGTTCAAACTTGACGTTCTCAAGCGGAGGCATCTCGACGCGGCCGTTTTCGCTCAAAGACGCCAGATAATCGCTCAGGTCGTACAGAATTTCGACTTCGGTCTCGCGGTCGCTGAAAGCAAGCCGCCATTCACCGCCGCCGAACGTCGCCTTGCGGTTGGCGATATAGACGTTGGTCACCGCGTCGGGGGCGCGTTCGACGCGCATACGGAACATGTCGCGAACGCGAAAACCGCCGCCGACGTTGAGTCTCTGCTCGCGCCAAGCGGTCTCGATGTACCCGTGCAACGTGCTTTCATCAACGATCTCAAACCCGTTGTCGGTCCAGAAAGAAACCAGGTGAGGCCACAGCCCGTCGGGAGTTGCACCGACCGCAAGCCAGCTCACGTTGTCCTCGCTGCGCAGGCGCATCTCGATGCGCCGGGGAAGCACTTGCGCCGCAACGGCTGCACCCTGGCGCATGGTTGCGATGTTGTAGGTTCCCTTGGTCTCGGGCGGGTCGAGATCGGGCGGCACTTCGAGGGCTTCGTTGTCGCTGCCGCTGTCGCCGCCGAAAGTCGGCAGCTCGAGCTCGTCCATGATGGACTCGCCTTCTATGCTGCATCCGTGAAGGCACAGCGCCAAGGCAAAAACCGCCGCCGGAGCCTTTGCGTTGAACGTCGTTTTCACAGGACGCCGGCTTGTTTCATCGCCGCACGCACGCGGTCGTGGTACTGCCCGGACAGCGGCGTCAGAGGCAAGCGGATGCCTTCAGGGATCAACCCCATCTCGTGCAACGCCCATTTCGCCGGAATAGGATTCGATTCGACGAACAGCTCCTTATGCAAACCCTGTAACTCTTTGTCGAGGCGCAGCGCGGTGTCGCGGTCGCCCGCAAGCGCCGCCTTGCACATCTGGTGCATCTTCGCCGGTGCAACGTTGGCGGTGACCGAAATCACTCCGCGCCCGCCGTTCAGCATCATCTCGGCGGCGACCGGGTCTTCACCGCTGTACACCGAAAAGCCGTCGCCGCAGGCGCGCATGATTTCATAACTGCGTTCGAGCGACCCCGACGCTTCCTTGATGCCGATGACGTTCTTGAGCTTGCTCAGGCGGCTGACCGTGCCGGGGAGCATGTCGCAGGCGGTGCGTCCGGGCACGTTGTACAAAATCTGCGGAACGTCCACGCTTTCAGCGATCAGCTTATGGTGCCGGTACAGCCCTTCCTGCGTCGGCTTGTTGTAGTACGGGGTAACCAGCAGGCAAGCGTCGGCGCCGCACTCGTGCGCGCACTTCGTCAGCTCAAGCGCTTCGTCGGTTGAATTCGCGCCGGTGCCCGCGATAACCGGCACCCGCCCGCGAACCGTCTCGACCGCCCGGCGAACGACTTCGCAGTGCTCGTCGAAGTTCAACGTCGCCGACTCGCCGGTCGTTCCCGCGGGGACAAGCGCGTCGGTGCCGCTCTCAAGGTGGAACTCGATGAGTCTGGTGAACGCCGGGTAGTCTATGCCGCCGCTTGCGGTCATCGGCGTTACAACCGCCACCATGCTGCCGTGAAACACTGTCACCTCGTTTTCTGAAACGCGCGCGCCGCCGCGACTTACAGCGATTTCACCGCGTCAAGCACTTCCTCAACGTGCCCCGGAACCTTGACTTTGCGCCACTCGCGCCGAAGCACGCCTTTCTCATCGATCAGAAAAGTGCTGCGCTCGATGCCGCGCACTTTCTTCCCGTACATGTTCTTCATCTTCATCACGCCGAACAGCCTGCACACTTCCTCGTCGGGATCCGCAAGCAGCTCGAACGGAAATTTTTCCTTGGCCTTGAACTTGTCGTGCGCGCTCAAGGTGTCGCGGGAAACGCCGAAAACCGCGGTCTTACGGCGTTTGAACGAAGCGATCGCGTCGCGGAAGTCGCGCCCTTCCTGGGTGCATCCGGGCGTGTTGTCGCGCGGGTAAAAATACAGGACGAGGCGTCCGCCCTTGAGGGCCGAGAGCTTGAAATCGCCGCCGCCGGTGGCCGGCAGCGAAAAATCGGGAACTTTTTTGCCGACTTGAACCTTGCTCATGAGTTCATCGTATTTTCACGCGCTTTGCGTGTCAATTCGCGCCGCCCGCGGAAACGCCGCCGTAACGAGGCCAGGCTTTGAGCACCGCGTTGACCAACGTCGCCAACGGAATCGCAAAAAACACGCCCCAGATCCCCCAGATGCCGCCGAACACCAGCACCGCAATAATGATCGCGACCGGATGCAGGTTGACGATCTCGGAAAACAGCAGAGGCACCAGAATGTTCCCGTCGAGAAATTGCAGCACGACGTAGGCGATCATCACGTACATGAATTGGCTGTCGAAAGCCCACTGTGCATAAGCGACCATCGCGACCGGAATCGTAACCACCGCGGCGCCGATGTAAGGCACCACCACCGAAACGCCGACGAGAAACGACAGCAGCGGCGCGTAATTCAGCCCCAGCAATTCGAACACCAGCCAGCTGACGCCCCATACGACGGCGATTTCAATCAACTTCCCGCGTATGTAGCCCGCGATGCCGCTGTTGACCTCGACCCAAACGGCCCTGGTCAGGGCTTGGTTCTCTTTCTTCGGCAACAGTTGCGCAAACCAGGCGATCAAGCGGTCTTTGTCCTTGAGAAAGAAGAAAATCAGCAACGGCACCAGCACCATATAGACCAAAAGCGTGATGAACCCGGCGACCGAAGCCAGGGATACGCTCAGCAGGTTCTGCGCCAAAGAGGTGATTTCGTTCTTTAAGCTGGTGATTATCTGACGCACGTGATCGTGTTCTATGTACTGGGGATAACGGTCGGGCAGCTGCATCAACGCGCTTTGGCCGCGCGCGATGATTCCCGGCAAGTCCTGCAGGAATAAAGATATCTGCTTCGACAGCAACGGTGAAATACCGAAGATGGCGACCGCCACGACGGCGATGAATCCGAGGTAAATCAGGAGCAGCGACAAAGCGCGGGGCATCCCGCGCTCTTTCAGGAACGACATGCCGCCGTCGAGCACGTAAGCGATGACCAACCCCGTAATCACCGGCGCCAGAATGTCCCCGGCCACGGTCACCACCGCGACGCCGAGAATCAGAAACAGCAGCAACAGGACGACTTGCGGGTCGGATAGGTGCCTTGTCCACCAGCTTTGAATCAAACTCACTGAGGTCGTTTCCCGATGAAGAATCAAAGGCGGACATTGTACCAGCACCGGGCGGTTCCGAGCTCGGGAGAGTCGGCGTTCGGCGCGCCGGAGTGCGAAATCGCGTGCAAAATCGCGGGGAGTCGTCCTGCTAGAATACGCCGAATCACGGCGCAAAGACGAACCGCAACCGCGCGCCGCCGAGGAAACCATCGAAGACCACCGCCCGAAAACCACCACGACATGCGCGTTTCCCAGTTCCCGATTGCAACAAGCAGAGAAGTGCCCGCCGACGCGGAAATCACGAGCCATCGTCTGATGCTGCGCGCGGGCATGATTCGCCGCGTCGCCGCCGGGCTGTACGTCTGGATGCCGATGGGGTTGCGCGTGCTGAAGAAAGTCGAGGCGGTGGTGCGCGAGGAAATGGACGCGGCGGGCGCGGTCGAGTTGCTGATGCCCGCGGTTCAGCCGGCCGAGCTGTGGCGGGAATCGGGACGCTGGGACGCTTACGGCCCCGAGCTGCTGCGTTTCAAGGATCGCCACGAACGCGACTTCGTCTTCGGCCCGACGCACGAGGAAGTGATTACACACGTCGCGCGCAACGAGTTGACGAGCTACCGCCAGTTGCCGGTGAACTACTACCAGATTCAAACCAAGTTCCGCGACGAAATCAGGCCGCGTTTCGGCGTCATGCGCGCCCGCGAGTTTCTGATGAAAGACGCCTACTCTTTCCATCTGGACGACGAATCGCTCGACGAAACCTATCAGGCGATGTTCGACGCTTACTCCCGCGTCTTCGACAAGCTCGGCGTCGAGTACCGCGCGGTCGCCGCCGACACCGGCACGATCGGCGGCAGCGCGTCGCACGAGTTTCACGTCCTCGCCGAAGCGGGCGAAGATGCCATCGCCTTCTCAAGCGACGGTGATTACGCGGCGAACGTCGAGCTCGTGCCTGCGCCGCCCGCGGGCGAACGCGCGCCACCGACGCAGCCGCTCGAATCCATGGATACGCCGGGCGTCACGACGATCGAAAAACTCGCCGCCTTGCTCAAGACGCCGGCGGCGAACTGCCTTAAAGCCCTGTTCGTCCGGGGCGCCGAAGACGACGTCGTCGCCTTGTTCCTGCGCGGCGACCACGTGCTGAACGCGGTCAAAGCACAGAAGCACTCGTGGGTCGCCGAACCTTTCGAGTTCGCCGGCGAGGCGGATATCCTGAAAGTCGCCGGCTGTCCACCAGGATCGCTCGGGCCGGTCGGTCTCGGCGAGACGGTCAAGGTCGTCGCCGACCACGCCGCGGCGGCGATGAGCGACTTCGTCTGCGGCGCCAACCGTGAAGGCGTGCATTGCACCGGCGCCAACTGGGGACGCGACGCGCCGGAACCGGCGGTCGCCGATCTGAGAAACGTCGAAGACGGAGAACCCAGCCCCGACGGGCGCGGCGTGATAAAAATCAAGCGCGGCATCGAGGTCGGGCACATCTTCAAGCTCGGCAGAAAATACAGCGACATGATGAAAGTCGGCGTGCTCGATGAAAACGGCGAATCAAAAATCGTTACGATGGGTTGTTACGGCATCGGCGTCTCCCGCGTCGTCGCCGCGGCGATCGAGCAGAACCACGACGACGACGGCATCATCTGGCCGGCGCCGATGGCGCCTTTTCAGGTCGTCATCACGCCGGTGCACGCCGAACGTTCAAGCGCGGTCAGGCAAACGGCCGAACGCCTCCACGACGAACTCGAAGCCGCCGGCGTCGAAGCGCTGCTCGACGACCGGGATCTTCGCCCCGGCGTGATGTTCGCCGACGCCGACCTGCTCGGCGTCCCGCACCGTCTCGTCGTCAGCGAACGCACCCTCAAGGACGACCGGCTCGAATACAAGGCGAGGCACAGCAAAGAAGCGGAAATGATCCCGCTGCAGACCGCGGTTGCGCGTGTGACGCAAAGCGTGAAGACGTGACCGCGGCGGCGGAACGAATCGGAAAGACCGCTCCGGTGCGGGCGGTTGCGCTGCTGTCCGCGGCGTTGATCGCGTTGTCGGCGTGCGGGCCGCGGTTGAGTCCCGAAAGCGACGCGGTTCAAATCACCGAGCTCATCGACGCGGTGAAATGCCGGCACCTCGGCACCGCAAAGGTAACGGCGGGAAAGGACTTCCTGCCGGGCGACAAGGACGGCAGGATCAGGGATGAATTGCTGAGAAAAGCCCGCGACCTGGCGGTTGAGGTCGGCGCCGACACCGTCGCGGCTTCGGGTGAAATCGCCGACGGCGCACGGAATTTCAGGCTGTACATCTGCAACGCTCAACCGTGACGACACCGATAAAAACCCGCGCCGGTTTTGCACGCGGCTTCGGCAACACCGGAACGCCGATAGGTTTGCGCGTCCTGTTTCCGGCGGTGGCGTTGTTCGCCGCGGGCTGTGCGGCGACGCCACCGCCCGACGTCAACGACGCCTGCGCGATTCTCGAAGACCGCAGCGCCTGGTACCACGCCGCGATCAAAGCGCAGAAACGCTGGAACATGCCGGTCGCGCTGACGCTGGCTTTCATCCACCAGGAATCTTCGTTCAAGGCCAACGCCAAACCCAAGCGCAAAAAGCTGTTCGGTTTCATCCCATGGAAAAGACCGACGTCGGCGTACGGCTACGCGCAGGCGATAGACGGCACTTGGAAGCAATACAAGAAAGAAACCGGCAGGTGGTTCGTTTTCCGCAACAGCTTCGCCGACTCCGTGGATTTCATGGGGTGGTACAACAGCAAAAGCGTCAAGACGCTCGGCATCTCGCCGAACGACGCCTACAACCTCTACCTTGCCTACCACGAAGGCTGGAACGGCTACCGCAAGAAAAACCACCTTAAGAAATCATGGCTTCCGCCGGTCGCCGAGAAAGTGCAAAAGCGCATGAGGACTTACGAGAAGCAACTCGCCTCGTGCGCCGGCCGTCTGAAGAGCCCGTGGTACCGGCTGTGGACCGCCGCGCCCGAGAACGCGACGGGCGACGGGACAAAACGCGCTTCGCGGGCTTCGCGCGTCTGAGATCAAGCAACGCAAATCGGGCGGAAGCGTCAGGTGCGGGGCTGAATCCCCTCTTCCTTGAGTATCTGCAGCAATTCGACCGGGTCGCGGTAACCGATGATCAACTTGCCGTTCTCAAGCAGTATCAACGGCGTCACCAGTTCAGACTTGACCAGCAGCTTGCCGAGCGCAAGGTTGTCGTCAATCGGGTGCTTGCAGCCGCCGCGCTCGACCGGCTCACCGCGTTTTGCGCGGTCCAGCGCCGCACGACGGTCTTTTGAACACCATACGCCGACTGCCTGCGCGCGCGCTTGGGCGCCGAGCAGCGGCGTCAGCAGATACCTCACGCGGATGCCCAGCTCGTTGTACTCGCCGATCAGGCCGTGAAACTTCCGGCAATAAGGGCACTCAGGGTCGGAAAAAACATTGACCGTGTAACGGTACCGCGGCGGTGAATAGGCGATGACCTTGTCGTCTTCTATCTGCGCGACGACGTCGCGGCGCATCTCGTTGCGCAGCCGCTCGGTCAAGTTGACGTCCGACATCAGGTCGTAGAGCACGCCGGTCAGCGCAAAAGCGCCGTCCTTGCTCAGGTAATAAATCTTGCCGTTGGAAACCAGCTCGTACACACCCGGCATCGGCGTGGGCTTGAGCGCGTCGGGGTCGGTGCGAACCCGTTGACTCAGCGCCGCGTCACGCTTCAACTTATACGGCGTCCCGGCCAGTAGAAACCCGCCGTCGCCGCTCAAGTAATACACGGCGCCTTCGGAGACCACTTCGTACACGCCGGGAACCGCCGCACGCCTGACCTCGCTGACCTCGACGTTCGAGAAAGCACGTGCAATGTACTGCTGCGCCTGCGCCTTGCTCATCGCGCCGGGCGTCTCGGCGGCGAACGCCTGCACCGCGAAAATCGCGGCTGCGGCGACGCCGACGAGTGTGCCTTGCTTGTTCATCGTCGCCTCCTTAATGCTTGAACTCGGACAACGCCATTGTAATCGAACCGCCGTAGAGCTGATCCGAATCCTCCAATTCCTTGTGCTCGAGGCGCACCAAGCCGACGTTCGGCGCGTACCATTCGTCGGTGGTGAAAGTTACCTTGTCCCTGGCGATGCTCAGCGCACGAGGGACTTCGATCGTCGCCGTCCCGCGCAGATGCAGGCACCCCTCGAAACGCCCCGCCGGCACCTCGACTTTCGCGTCGGTCGCTTCGATGCGCCAGTCCATCTCGTAATCTATCCACCGCTTGAGCCTCCTCCTGGTCTCGACCGGACGCTCGAGCAAATGCGGCTCGACCTGGTACGACCAATAGGTTCCGACCTCGACGGGGTATTTGATCACGTAGCGCTGTTGCATCCCCCGGCGCGGTCGCGGTTCGTCAATGGTGCGCTTCGACACGCGCACGATGCCGTCGTCACGTTTCTGCAAGTAATAAAAATTGCCGGTGTCGGTCTTGCGTACTTGATAAAACCTGCCCTGGAATTCGCGCTCGCCGAGGTTGGTGATTTGCAGCCGGCTTTCGCGGCGTTCGTTCGGCGTGATTCTCTCGACTTCATATCGCCAGGACAAGCCTTTTTCGAGGGGAAAATACCCTTGCGGAGGCTCGCCCCGGCACGCCGCCAACAACACGCACGCCGCGGCCGCGATGAAATAACGCGCGGTGCTCACTTCTCGGGTAATTCGGGGTCGGGCAGGTCGTAAATCACGATGCGCTCGACGTGCTCGTCAATCCACGTTCGCTCCCCCTCCTGCACCTTGCCCTTGACCGTTTCGGTCTTGCCCAACTGCTTGATTCCCCGGCGCAGGCGTTTGCCGGCCTCCTCGATTTCACGGTGCAACAGCGGCGAATAAGGCAGACGGTAGGCGCGCGGTGCGGAACTGACGCGCTCTTTCTCGAGCGACAACACCCACAAATAGACCCGTCCTTCGTCGCCGCTGATCTTGTCGGGCTCCTTGACGTAACCCGACAGCATCACGAACTCTTTCGGCAAGGAACTCCGTGCCGGCCACCCGCTCAAGCCTTCAAGCGACAAGTAGGTCACGTAATAAAGCGCGCCGGTGAGAACGACGGCGCTCAACTTGACCCATGCCGGCCAGCGCGAATAGACGTTCAGGCTCAGCAACAGCACCGCAAGCGCGACGTAGGCGACGGTGATGCCGACGACCGCGCCGTTCATCCGGCCCCCACGCTGACCAAAGGCTTGTGCATGGTGCTGACGCCGGCGACGCTGCCGTCCCGGTTTATATGAAAACGCACCGCGGTGCGCTCGTCGCCCGCCGAATCAAGTTGGACTTTCCCGTAGTACAGGATTTCAAGCACCGGATTGACCTTGGCGAAGCTGACCTCGACGGTCACCGGCCGGTTGCTGTTCGATTTGTAGTAGTGG
>CAZKLI010000073.1:0-16453 GCA_964553575.1 uncultured Chromatiales bacterium | reverse complement strand
AGACTGAAATCTTCAACTAGTTTCTTAATGCAATCTTCATCTTCTATTTCATGGTTCAATAGATAAGAAACAAATTGGTTTTTCTTTTCCAAAGACCAATCAAACCACTGATCTCCACATAGATCTTTTTTGCTTAAGCTGTTTCCAGTTTTATCACCTTCAAGTTCTTTACGTTTGTTGGTTTCAAGGTTGAATTGAATATAATTTTCAAAGCCAGCTTTTTTCAGAATTTTTCTCAAAGCATCAAATCTCATTGTTTTCTGCTTGAAAAGCTTGCTCAAAATAATTTCTTGCACTTTTCCTTCCAAGTTATTGAAGCGGTATAGTTCTTCATAACCGACACGAATCTCAAGGTCGCGGAGTGTTTTCCAGATTCTGTAAGATTGGAATATCGGGGAAGCAAGAGGTGCTCTATCTTCATCCGGCAAAAAAGTGCATTTTCCGACAACTTGAGGTTTCAACGGGCGCTGAGTAAAGATGATTTTGTAGATTTCTTTTTTCGCATCGTCAGTGAAAATTTGCGGTTGCGCTTCAGCCTGTGTTTCCCAGATTAGATTGAATTCGTCTTCCAGCATCGTTCTATCTGGGTAGATGTCATACAAGTCTTTTTGAGTCGTTCCTTCTCGTCTCGCTCGAACTGGCTTTCCCTCGTTGTTGAGATTCCACAAATGCGCCCCTAGCGTTTTGCTTCCCCTCTTTCTAAGTTTTTCTCTGAATTGCCTAACGGATGTGCCCACGATGGGGGAGTCTTTGTCCTTATTTTTGCGATTGCTTTTAAATCCCCGTCTCTGGTTTAAGTGAAATAAAGCCCTTCCGACGTGATACGGTGATAGCTCTTCCTCGACGGCTAAAGCACACATCTCGAACGGATTCAATTTTTGCAGCGTTTTTCTTTCGGCTTCGTCTTCTGGCATAAGCCCGTGCTTAATCATGGCTTCCATCAAATGCTTTTGGCGTTGGAGGTGCCGGTCTCGACGCCGACGAGCGGAACGTGCGGTGCGGCGGTCTTCGTTCAGAGAGGTATAGCTTTTCGGATTCCGCCCAGCCGAAAAAATACGCACACCAGATTTGATGATTCCTATGGGTTTACCTTTCGGGTTTAGCTCAAACAGCATCCAGCCTATGGAGCTGGTGCCCAAATCAAGACTTAAACGCATGGCTTTCTCCTTATTTTTATTCTGTAAAGCAGGTGGGGTTGCATCACACGATTATTTTGCCGTATGCTAGTCAGCTATAACAGAGATTTGCGGTCTGGACTTACCATTAACAAGCGAAGATTCGCAACACCCGTAGGCGGGCTTCGGCCCGCCTATTGCTTTTAAGGTCTAGTCCAATTTCGGTGCCAGTCTCCTTTCTCCCCAATTAAACCACACTTCCCCCACCCCTCAAACAAACTCACTTACCTGCTTGTCGTGCAGTTGCAGTGTGCCGGTCAGGTCGGCGACGCTCTCGAACCCGTGGCGTTTCAGATAGTCGCTGACGCCGCGGTTGATTTTCTTGCACAGCAGCGGGTCGTAGAACAGCCCGGTGCCGACGCCGACGGCGCTGGCGCCGGCGATAAGGAATTCAATCGCGTCTTGCGCCGACGCAACGCCGCCTTGCCCGATGATCGGCACGTCGTGGGCTTTGCACACCTGGTGGACTTGAAACACCTTGTACAGGGCAATCGGCTTGATTGCGGGGCCGGACAGCCCTCCTTGGTTGTTGCCGATGACCGGCGTGCGGGTTTCGGCGTCTATCGCCATGCCGGTGACGGTGTTGATTGCGGCGAAGGCGTCGCTGCCGGCTTCAAGGCAGCGGCGTGCGTTTTCGGCGACGTCGGTCTGGTTCGGCGACAGTTTCGTAATCAGCGGCTTTTGCGTCGCTTTGCGGCAGGCGGCGACGACTTTCGCCGATGCCGCCGGGTCGTTGCCGAAAGCGAGCCCGCCTTCCTTGACGTTCGGGCAGGAGACGTTGATCTCGATCGCGTCTATCGGTGAATCGTCGAGGCGCCGGGTAATCTCGGCGTATTCCTCGACGGTCACGCCTGAGACGTTGGCGATGAAGCGGGTCTCCTCGAAATCGAGCGCCGGCAGTTTTTCCTTGATGAACGCGTCAACGCCCGGGTTCTGCAAACCGATCGAGTTGAGCATGCCGTCGCAGGTCTCGGCGACGCGGTGCGGGGGATTGCCGAGCCGCGGTTCGAGCGTGATGCCTTTGAGGCAGACCGCGCCCGCGTCGCGGTTGGAGAACCCTTCGACGCGGGTGTATTCGTCGCCGAAGCCGACGCAACCCGACAGCAGGACGATCGGGCTGCTGAATTCAAGGCCGCAGAACTTGAGTTGCAGTTCGGGGCGCGGTTGGTCCTCGTTCGCGTTGTCGTCTGAGAGGCGCGGTTCGGTCATGCGGCGTCAGTCTTCGGTTTTCGCCGGGCGCGCGAGCAGCTCCTGCACGGCGTTGCGCGGTTCGAGCTTGCCTGAGATGACGTTGGTGAGCTGTTCACAAATCGGCATCTCGACGCCGTAGCGTTGCGCGAGCTTCTGTGCGACTTCGGCGGAAGGCACGCCTTCGGTCGCCTGATTGATCTTCTTGCCGGCTTCCTCGACGCTTCGGCCTTCGGCGAGCAGCAGGCCGAAGCGGTGGTTTCTCGACTGGGTGCTGGTGCAGGTCAACACCATGTCGCCGATGCCCGCGAGCCCGTTCATCGTGGCGCCCTTGCCGCCCATCTTCTCGACGAGACGGCGGATTTCGCTCAGCCCGCGGGTAATCAGCGCGGCGCGCGCGTTGGCGCCGAAGCCGAGGCCGTCGGAGATGCCGGTCGCAATCGCGATGATGTTCTTGAAAGCGCCGGCGATTTCGGTGCCGACGACGTCGTCGTTGGTATAGACGCGAAAGGTCCGGCTGTGAAACAAGGCGGCGGCTTTGTCGGCGAACGCTTTGTCGGTCGAGGAGATGATGACGGCGGTCGGCAGCCGCTGGGCGACTTCTTCCGCAAACGACGGCCCTGAGAGGCTGGCGAACGATATTTTCGAGTCCAACGTTTCTTCGAGCACTTCGTGCGGCAGCTTCGTTGAGGACGTCTCGATGCCTTTGGCGGTGAGGATGACGCCTTCCTGCCGAGGGCCGAGCTCATCGGCGATGCTTTCGGCGAGGGCGCGCACGGCGGCGCTCGGGACGGCGAGGATGATAATGCACGCCGAGTTCACCGCCGCCGCCAGGTCGTTTTGCGTGCGCACGTTGAGCGGCAATTTGCACGCGGGCAGATAGACGTGGTTGCAGCGGGTTTGCGTGATTTCTTCGAGCAGGGCGTCGTCGCGCCCCCACAGTGTTACGTGGTGGCCGTTGTCGGCCAGCTGGAAAGCGAGCGCGGTACCCCACGAACCGGCGCCGAGAACGCTGACGGGCAGGCCCTCTTGTGTGTCCTCGGGGGGCATGGACGGCGCGCCGGTTGTCTGGGGCGGGCGGGTCAGTGCTTGACCGTGCCGGCTTTTTGCTCTTGCAGCGCCTCGACTTTCTGCCGGTACAACGATTGGAAATCCAGCGGGCCGAGCAGCAACTGCGGGAAGCCGCCCTTGCCGACAAGGTCGGTGATGGCTTCGCGTGCAAACGGGAACAGCACGTTGGCGCAGTGCGTCTGAGCGACCATCTGCACCTGCGGGTCTTCGACGTCGGGCAGCTTGAAAGCGCCCGCCTGGTGCACCTCGACCAGGAACGCGACGTTTTCCTCTTGTTTAGCCGTGATCGTGACGCACAAGACCACTTCGTACAGATCTTCCTCCTTGAGCCGGCGGTATGAAGTGTTGAGGTTGATGTCGAGGTGCGGTTTCCATTTCGCCGTCAGCGCCCCGACTTCCTGCGGCGACTCGAAAGACACGTCTTTCAGGTACACCCGGCGGATTTCCATTTGTATGCTGGTATTGCTCATGCGTTTTCGGAGGCGTTCAGCAGCTTGTCCAAGCCGCCGTCTTGATCGAGTTCGACCGCGTCGTCGTAGCCGCCGACGTGGGTGTCGCCGACGAAGATCTGAGGCACCGAGGCGCGGCTGGTGCGCGTCGCCAGTTCTTCGCGTTTTGCATCGTCGAGGTCTATGCGGAATTCTTCGTACGCAACGCCCTTGCGGTCGAACAGCCGCTTGGCCCAACCGCAGTAGGGGCAGCGGGCGGTGGTGAAAATTTCAACTTTCGCGGTCATGGCGGGTCGTTTGACGCCCTAAAAATATATCACGCCGGCTCATTTCTTCACGAGCGGCATGTTCGCTTGTTCCCAAGCCGTCAGCCCGCCTTTCAGGTTGTACACCTTGGAGAAGCCGTGCTTTTTCAACAGCCGGCAGGCGCCCGGCGCCCGGATGCCGTTGGCGCAAAACGTGATCAGCGGCGTGTCCTTGAGCGACCCGATTTCATCGAGGCGCTGGGGCAGGGCGCTGGCCGGGACGTGCTTTGCGTTGTGGATGGTCCGGCCCGCGACTTCGCCGTCTTCACGCAAATCCAACACCGCGGCGTCTTCGCGGTTGATCAGTTGCACGGCTTCGTCGGGAACCACGTCGTCGTAGGACTTCGTGAGCTTTTGTATCTCGGTGACCAGCACAAACGCGAGCAGCACGAAAAAAATCCCGACGAGGATGACGTTTTCCTGTATGAAAGGCAGAAGTTCCGACATGGTTTATTCCGATTTCAACAATTCGGCCGCGGGTGGGCGCCGTTCTCGTCTCTCATAGCAGGCGTTCGCCCGTGTTTTACCCCTGCTTTCGTCGCGCGGCGTCTGCTCAAAAGAACAACGGCGCCTCATTGTTGGATTACAGGGCTGGCGCCAATCAACGCGTTCGGTTCCGCGGCGCTCCTTTCTGTTCAAACGCCCCGTCAAACGCGCCGCTTCAATGCCCCGCCTCCGGCGAACCATCCGCACCGCGGGGGTTACGTCCTCTCCTTTCGATTTCACCCGGTCTTTGTTCTGCGCAGACTTGTTGCTTTGTCCGGCAATCGCCGGGGGCTTTGACCCGGGAGCATCGTCGTGTCTTCGGGCCGCGTCTTCGGCGTCTTTTTCGCGTTGCGCCGTTCACCGGGAAGCGCCGACGAGACGCCGATACATTACCACACTGGCGCGGGAAAAGGCGGTATCCGTCGGTGTCTTCTAATGTATAATCGCGGGTCTGCACTTACTTTGAGCCTAGGTTGCATTGGAGGAAGAAGCATCTTGATGAAAAAACATCGCCGCCATGTTTTTCTTGCCGTGGCCCTGCTGTTCATTGCGGGCGGGCTTGTTTGGCACAACGGCTTGGCGCGCACGCCGCAGTACCAGCCGCCGCTTGAAGACCTGCGCCTGTTCAGCGACGTGTATGCGCGCATCAAGACCGATTACGTCGAGGAAGTCGAGGATAAGAAGCTGATAGAAGGAGCGATTCGCGGGATGCTGCAGTCGCTTGACCCGTATTCGGTTTTCATGACCCGCCGGGAATACGATGACCTGAAAGTCGGCACCACCGGCAAATTCGGAGGGCTGGGCATTGAAGTCGGAATGGAAGACGGCCTGGTGAAAGTGATTTCGCCGATCGAAGACACACCGGCGGCGAAAGCGGGATTGGTTTCCGGAGACTTGATTGTACAGATTGACGACGACCCGGTGAAAGGGATGACTTTGTCCGACGCCGTTGACAAGATGCGCGGTCTCGTCGGCACCAAGGTCAAACTGATTGTGCTGCGGGGCGACGAGGCGCCGTTCGACGTTGAAATCACCCGTGCCGTAATCAAGGTGAAAAGCGTCAAGACCACGCTGCTTGAAGACGAGTTCGGTTACGTCCGGATCACCAAGTTTCAAGTCAAGACCGCCCAGTTGCTCAAGGAGAAGCTGGAAGAACTCAAGAAAGAAGCCGAGGAAGACCGGGAAGGGACGCTGCAGGGCCTGATTCTCGACTTGCGCAGCAATCCGGGCGGCGTGCTCGCCGCGGCGGTGGACGTGTCCGACGTGTTTCTGGGGCCGCAGCAACTGGTGGTCTATACCCAGGGGAGAACCGAAGACTCCGTCGCCAAGTATCTGACGAAAGCGGCGGACGTTGCGGGCGACCTGCCGATGGTCGTTCTGCTGAATCGCGGTTCGGCGTCCGCCTCGGAAATCGTCGCCGGCGCGTTGCAAGACCACAAACGCGCGAAGATCATCGGCACGCAGTCTTTCGGCAAGGGATCGGTGCAAACGGTGCATCCGCTGGACAAGCGGCGTGCGCTCAAACTGACGACGGCCAAGTATTACACGCCGTTGGGGCGTTCGATTCACGACGTCGGCATCACGCCGGACTTGGTGCTCGACACACCCCCGCCCGCCGCGGATAAGACGACCGCGACCGACGTCGTCGCGAGCGAAACCGGCGAAGCGAAACCGGGAGATGAAGCCGAGCCAAGCGGGCATGACGCGGCCCCGCCGCCGCGGGACTTGAAAACCATGGTCGAGAAAGACTTTCAGGTGCAGAGGGCAATCAAGGAACTGCGCGATCTTGCCAAGATAGCGAAGAAAACCTAAATCGGTTTTCACAAATTCACGCGTCTGCCGCAGACGATCCGACCCGCGGTTTCATTCATGGAAATCCAGTTTCTTAACCACGCGTCGGTGAAAGTCAGAACGAAGGACGCAGTGATTCTGACGGATCCGTGGTTCAAGGGGGCGAGCTTCAACGAGGGATGGGATCTGCTGGTTCGGTCGCCGGACGTCGAAACTGCCGCACTTGAGGAAATCACGCATATATGGCTTTCTCACGAACACCCGGATCATTTCTCCGTTCCTTTTTGGCTGTCTTTTCCCGAAGAGCTGAAAAACCGCATTGAGATTCTTTTTCAGAGCACCCAAGACAAGCGGGTCGCCGGGTTTCTGCGCAAGCAGGGGTTTTCGGTCAGGGAATTGGGGCATCACAAACCCCACCGCATCGGGGCGACCGAGCTGTGTATCGGAAAATCCGCTTTCTATGATTCTTACCTGCACCTGAAGAGCGGTGACGCTTCCCTGCTGAATCTGAACGATTGCCCGATAACCGACGATGCGCCGCTGAAACGAATACAAGAACGGTTCGGCGCGCCGACCGTGCTGCTGACCCAGTTCAGTTACGCGGCGTGGAAAGGCGGGAAGGAGAACAAGCCCTTTCGCGAGCGCCTGGCGCACCAGAAACTCAGCACGATCAGACGCCAGGCGGAATGTCTTGAGCCGCAATATCTGATTCCGTTCGCATCTTTCATCTATTTCAGCAACGAAGAAAACTTTTACATGAACGACTCGGTCAACACCATTGATTCGGTGTTCGAGGAACTGAGCGACTTGAAAGCGCAGCTGATTACGCTGGAGCCGAAGCAGCGCTGGACGGCGGGAACCGCACACGACAACGAGAAACCGCGCCAGTTCTGGCGCGAGCGGTTTTCACAGATCGAGTCCATGCCTCGCCGCAAGGCGGGCGATTCGGCGGACGCCGCCGTCCTGCAGCAGGCGTTTGCGGCTTATAAGGCGAGGGTGCTTGAGAAAAACAACGCCGCCCTGATTCGTCTGGCCCGGTGGGTTCCCGGCCTCGGTGCGTTCAAGCCGATCAACGTCAGGCTCCGCGACCTGGGCGGCGGACACGGAGAAACCTACCGGCTTGATTTCGACGCCGGCCTGAGCCGCGTATCCGGTGAGTCGCACGACGTGGAAATGCACTCGTCCTCGCTGTTGTTCATCTTCAAGAACGAGTTCGGCTACGACACGCTGACGGTCAACGCAAGGTTTGAAGCGACGCCCGACGGGTTTTCCAAGATGACCAAGTTTCTCGCCATCGGCTCGCTGAACGCGATGGGGTTGTCCCTCAGCTTCGGCATCTTCCTCCGCTTCTCGGTCGTGCTGAGGCTGCTTAAATTGCTGAACGCCGTGCGCAAGGGGCTGGAGATTTAATTCGTGCCTGCGGGGTGTTGCTGCTCCATCGTCACCGGTTTCGCGGATTGCGCGGCCAATCAGCAATAAGTCAGCAGCTGCAACATTGCGACGAAGCGGTGAAGGCGGGTTGTGTAGAGGGTGGTTTCTGCTCGGCACCATCGCCGTCATAAAAGCCGTTTTTTCTTATGCTGAAACTCTTCCTCGGTCAGAATTCCTTCTTCTTTCAACTGATGCAGCTTTCTGATCTCCTCGGTAACGTCTTCTCTGTCTGATTTTGTCGTGTCTCCAGACCTATCTGACAAAGACCAGACAAGGCAAATTATCCAACCGATCAACGTCCATCCCAATAAGAGGTTGAGCGTGAGTATTGACGCGACTTGGCGGTTTCTGGCGGCCGCAATAATCGTGGGAAAGAAGTAAATCAGGCTGAGAACGACGCCGGTTGCAAAAGTTGTCATATATCCTCCTGAGTACATTTGCCGCTTCGCCGGGAACGCTGCTCAGTCCTACTCCACCGTCACCGCCTTGGCGAGGTTGCGCGGCTGGTCAACGTCGGTGCCTTTGAGCAGGGCGGTGTGATAGGCCAGCAGCTGCAACGGCAGCGAGAACACGATCGGCGCGACCGCGTTTTCCGGCGCGTTCAGCTCGATGACGGTAACGGCTTTGTCGCCGCCGCCGAGGCCCGCGTCCTTGTCCGAAAAAACGTGCAGGATGCCGCCGCGGGTTCGGACTTCTTCGAGGTTGGATTTCAGCTTGGCGAGCAGGTGGTCGTTCGGCGCGACCGCGATGACCGGCATGTTGTTGTCCACCAGCGCAAGCGGGCCGTGCTTGAGTTCACCCGCCGGGTAGGCTTCGGCGTGGATGTATGAGATCTCTTTCATCTTCAGCGCGCCTTCCATCGCAATCGGGTACTGCAGGCCGCGTCCTAGAAACAGCGCGTTGTTCTTGTCTTCGTACTGGCGCGCAAGTTCGGCGATTTCCGGTTCGGTCTCGAGCGCCTGTTCAAGGCGAGCCGGCAGGTTTCTGAGCTGCGCGACGAGTTCGGCGACCGCCTCGCTCTTCATGCCGTGACGTTTTCCGAGAAGAATGACGAGCAGCATCAACGCGGTCAGCTGCGTGGTGAACGCCTTGGTCGAGGCGACGCCGATCTCGGGGCCGGCGTGGGTCGTCAGCACGAGCTCGGATTCGCGGACCAACGAGCTTTGGGCGACGTTGCATATCGTCAGCGAGGACAGGTACGGGCGTGATTTCGCCAGCTCCAGGGCCGCCAGCGTGTCAGCGGTCTCGCCCGACTGCGACAGCGTCACGAACAGCATTCCTTCGGGAACCGATTGGCGGCGGTAGCGGAACTCGCTTGCGACCTCGACCCGGCAGAACAGGCCGGTGAACTCCTCGAACCAGTATTTCGCGACCAACGCGGCGTGATAGCTGGTGCCGCAGGCGACGATCTGCAGGCCGCGGGTCGTTTCGAGAACCGGCGCGGCGTTCGGCCCCAGCACTTCGTCGGGCACGGTGTCCTTGAACAGCCGGCCTTCGAGGGTGTCGGTGACCGCGCGGGGTTGTTCGTGGATTTCCTTGTGCATGTAGTGCTTGAACTCGCCGAGGTCGGCGGCGTCGGCGGCGAAGGGCGCGTGTTCCGGCGCGCGGGTGACGGCGTTCATCGCCTGGTCGAACAGCGAGACGCGGTCGCGGCGGATTTCGGCGATTTCGCCGTTTTCCATGTAAATAAAGTCCTGCGTGAACTTCACCAGCGCCTGAACGTCGGAAGAGACGTAGTTGCCGCGCGTGCCGACGCCGATGATCAGCGGGCTGCCGCTGCGTGCGGCGACGAAACGTTCAGGGTCGCGGCCGTCGAGCACGCCGAGCGCGTAGGTGCCGTGCAGGTCGCGGCAGGCGGCAGCGACGGCTTGCAGCAAGTCGTCGTTCTTGTCGAGGTAAAGCATGATTTGATGCGCGATGACCTCGGTGTCGGTCTCCGAGGAAAAGTCAAAGCCCTGCTCGGTCTGGCGCTTTTTGAGTTCTTCGTGGTTTTCGATGATGCCGTTGTGCACGACGACCACGCGCCCGCCCGAGACGTGCGGATGCGCGTTGCTTTCGTCGGGTGCGCCGTGCGTCGCCCAGCGCGTATGCGCGACGCCGATGCGGCTTTCCTGGGGGTCGGCGTCGAGTGCGGCGGCGAGCTCGGCGACCTTGCCGGGCTTCCTGACGCGATGGACGCCGCCGTCGGGGGCGCCGTTGAGAAGCGCGATGCCCGCCGAGTCGTAGCCTCGGTATTCAAGTCTTCTCAAGCCGTCGATCAACATCGGGCAGACGTTGTCCTCGGCGATTGCGGCGACGATTCCGCACATGGCCTTATTTCTTTTCCTTGCCCGAAGGCGGACGCCAGCCGGGGACGGTCTTCTGCTCGCTCCGCGACAGCGTCAGCACGCCGGCGTCGGCGTCGCGCGTGATGGTCGAACCCGCGCCGATGGTTGCGCCGTCGCCGATTTTCACCGGCGCGACCAGCTGGGTGTCGGAGCCGATGAAGACGTTGTCGCCGATGATCGTGCGGTGTTTTTCCACGCCGTCGTAGTTGCAGGTGATGGTGCCCGCACCGACGTTGACGCCTTGTCCGACCTTGCTGTCGCCGACGTAGCTAAGGTGGTTGATCTTGCTGCCCGCACCGACGGTGCTCTTCTTGATTTCGACGAAGTTGCCGATCTTGACGCCTTCGGCGAGAGCGACTTCGGGACGGATCCGAGCGAACGGACCGATGGTGCAGCTTTCGCCGACGCGTGAGGACTCGACGATCGAAAACGGCTCGATCGTCGTGTTGTTTCCGATGGACGCGTCGCGCAGGACGCAGTTTGCGCCGACGCTGACGCCGTCGCCGAGTTCGACGCGCCCTTCGAGCAGCACGTTGGCGTCGAGTGTCACGTCACGCCCGGCGCTGACCTCGCCGCGCACGTCGAGACGCCTCGCGTCGCGCACGATGACGCCTTGCGCCGTCAGCTGTTCGGCGCGCGCCAGTTGGAAGCGGCGTTCGGCCTGCTCGAGCTGTTGCGCGGTGTTGACGCCCAGCGCCTCGTCGCCGCGGGTCTTGCAGACTGCGATTTTCAGCCCGCTTTTGATGGCGAGCATCACGCAGTCGGTCAGGTAATACTCGCCCTGCGCGTTGTCCTTGCCGATTTGCGCAAGCAGCCCCGGCAAGGATCCGCTGCGCGCGGCGATGACGCCGGTACTGGTTTCCTTGACCGCGGCTTGCTCGGGGGTGGCGTCGCGTTCTTCGACAATGCGCACGACTGCACCGTCGGCGTCGCGGATGATGCGCCCGTAGCCGGTGGGGTCGTCGAGTTCCTGGGTCAGAACTGCAACGTCGGCGTCGTCGAGGGTTGCAATCAAGGCTTTGAGCGTGCCGGGGGCGATCAACGGCACGTCGCCGTAGAGAACCAATACGTGGTCTTCCCCGCCGAGCGCGTCCTGCGCGCAACGCAATGCGTGCGCGGTGCCCAGGCGTTCGTTCTGCTCGTGCCAGCGGACGCCGCCGCCGATTGCGCCGCGCACCGCCTCGGCGCCGCTGCCGACGACGACGTGGATTGCGGCGGGGGAGACGGCGCGAGCGGCGTCGAGCACGTGACCGAGCATCGGCTTGCCGCCGATTTCGTGCAGGACTTTGGGCTTGCGGCTGTTGAAACGCGTGCCTTCGCCGGCCGCCAGGATGACAACGGAAACTTCCACCGGGCGCATTATCTCAAATGGTCGGGGGGCGGGTGTGCGTCGTCGCTCGACCTGCCGGTGGCGTGAGCCTCGCGCTAGGCTGAGATCGGGGACGAAACCCGCGTCAGTCCATAGATGCCGGTTTGCCTTCCCCGGAGGGGTCGGGCGAATGACAGGAAATAAAACCCGTCAGCGCCAGCAGCAGCCCGGACACGACGAACGTCAGGGTTATCGCCACCATCCAGAGTAAATCATTCTTTTCCAGCGCGGTGTCCTCGCCGATTTTCAGGAACGACTCAAGCAACTGGATGCTGGAGATTGCCACCAGCGAGGAAATCAGCTTGAGTTTCAGCGCGTTGAAATCGACCTTGCCCATCCACGCAGGCCGCTCGGCGTGTTCCGCGATATCAATGCGTGAGACGAAACTTTCGTAGCCGGTCAGCATAACCATCAGTACCAGGCTGGCGGTCAGGGCGAGTTCGATCATTTGCAGAATGAAGATTGAGGTCAGTTTAATCTCGAAATTCCCCAACGTCGAGAAGAAAGCGGAAAATTGATAGACAAACACCGCCAGCAGAACAACCAGCGTCATCGCCAAGCCCAGGTAGAACGGCGCGAGCAGCCAGCGGCTGCTGAAAATTATCCACTCGATAAGCAACTCCACCTGCTTGCTTCTTGCCCGGGGTTTATTCATAAGAAACTCCTTATCCGCGATGTTTCAGCGGCAATGATTTCGGTTCATGCAAATCGGGGGGGTAATTGTATTCGGAGTCGGAACGATACGCCTGCCCGCGTTGACGCGAACCTGCGCCGGCTACCCGTACTCCTCCCAGCAAACTCTGGAGCCCCCTGCGACGGAGCCGCCGGGTACGCCACGCTTGCGTCCACAGCCCCGATGCACAATACATTAACATCTTGGGCCATGACAACATTGAGCGTGTCAAAAAACATGTTAAGGTGTTGTCATGAAAAGAAAAAACAAGTCTATGAACGGTGCGCGAATTTCGGGCGCTTCTCCGGTGTTTTTCACTGGATTTCAGCACCGTTGAAATTCACAAAATCACCGGGCTTAGCCGACAGAGAGAGCGCGACCTGACGACGCAGCCGTGCAGATATTTGGAGAAAAACCTCTCGTGCCCAGCGAAAAGCAAGAAGACGCCTTACTTCAGGAAATCCTGAAAGACTTGTCTGAAATCGATGAGGAGTCCCGAGAAGAGGGGTATGGACTTTGCTCGCAGGAGACGAAAGACAATGCTGAATTCGTCGTGAAAAAGATTTACGAACGCTTTCCTTACAGATATGAGATCTACCCGTCTGAAGATTGCGAAGTCGCTATAGACATTAGTGAGGGGTATGGGAAAGGCCGAGGTGTATTAATCCTTTGTGACCCGGAGGGGGGTGCCTCTTGTTTTGCAGTGTTTGGTTCCGAGACTCGTTCTGCCCACTACAGTTCGGTAGATAAATTTTTGAACAGCAGTTTTCTTGAAGAGGCGCTTCTTGAATTCGGCAAACGCGGTGACCACGCCGCCTGAACCCGCCTCCTCTGCGGTCTATAAATGCGCCGTCACGATGTTCGTCCACTCGGCGGCCGCTTTCAGTTCGGGCGAAGAGACGACGTCTTTCTTGTGCAGGGCGGTGTATATCCTGATGAGGTCTTCACCGTCCTTGCGGAATCCGACGTCCTGCAAGACGCTCTTGATCCGGTAAAAGTTCTGATGCATCTGGACTTCGTCTCGAAAGTCTTCCATCAAGTCGTGCGCGTTGCGGTCTTGAAAGACCGAAGCCTCGGTGAAGCCCAGTCTGCCGCCGTATTCCCAGACGGCGTATTGAGCGATGTAAGACCTGTAGATGTCGGTGCAGCGGAAAGGGACCGTTATCGGCAGGTAAAGCCACGGAAAGGCGGACTTGTCGGTCCAGAAAGTGTTCTGTGAATTAAACGGAGACCACACGCCCTTGTCCAGGGCGTAATTGCCGTTGTTTTCGAACTGCAGGTCGTCCACGGGTTTTTCGGAAACCAGACGAAAAATGGCGTCCACGTCGGGATTCCCGTTCACCAATCCCTGGACGATATGAATTTTGTTGCTTTCCCTGTTTTCAGTTCTTATTTCTTTCTTGGCTCTGATTTCATCCAACGGGAAGCCTCGCGGCCATATATGTTCTTTCGTGTACAGCTTGTAAATATTCGGGTGTTCAGGGGAGACGACGGTGCGTGAGAAGCCGGTCGGCTCTTCCCCCCAACCGGGCAGCGGCACGTTGTCGTCGTCGCTTTCGGCGATGAGGTCATACCCGTGGGCAAGGGCGTACGCGTAGCCTGCATTTTTGCGCGCGTAATTGTTCAAAGGCAGATTTTCGCTGAACGCGGGAAACATCCGTTGCTGGGCTTGCAGGTCCAGAAAGATGCAGTCCAGGCGGCGGTAATCCGGAGGGGTTTTCTTGTCACCGACGACAATCAGGTCGAAACCGGTTCGGGCGAATTCGGCGATTCCTTTCGTGGGCTTGTTAATGGTGGTAATGACGATACATTTCTTCATCGGCTTTCTCTTCATTGATTTTTCCCGGGGAAAACGGCGCTTCTCCATTGTCTCAACGCCGCCTCGCGCCTTTCCTGGTTCTCTTTGTACATTTCCCGGCGGACTTGCTCAAGGTCGGTGTTCGCCAGCTTCTCCAGCAAGTCTTCTTCTGAATCCCAGATAATCGCGTTTTTCGTCCGGTAAAAGAAGCAGAACTGAAACCAGTATTTCTGAGCGGTGTTTTCGTAACTGTTCGGCGACGGCACGCCACCGGATAAATTCGGCCAAACTTGGCCTTCGTTCATTCGGGCGCATTGTTTTTCCGTGCAATATACGGGGAAAAGAGCCCTGTCATACATGGTTTTATATTCGAGCAGAAGATCCGGGTTCGGTACGAAAAACGGGACGTTCAACTCATAAAGCTCCAGCATCCTCATCGAAAAAGCGCTGTAAGGAAAAATAACCACTGCGGGATGATTTGCCAGATCCTCCAAATCATAGTGCGGATAAACTTCCTTGATGTTGGCGAATTGCATGGCTTTCCCCGTGCTGTTTCTTGCTTTAGCGTTAAGCCTGTCAACGGTTCCCTTCGGGGAGGCTCCGGGGCCGACCAAGATCACGTTGCTTTTAGGAGAACGCACAGCCGCTTCGACGTGAAAGCAGCAAAGAGGCAGTTTTTCAGGTTCGATGCCCAAATAGTAGCGGACGTACTGGACGTCATATTCTGAGCCGGCGGCCAGGATATGACGCGGGTGGCGGTGAATATATTCCAACAGCCGGATCATGCTGTCGTTTTCTTTTTTGGTGTAGATTCCGATGTTGAAGCGATGCCCCAAGTTCAATATGAGACGCTTATCGTATCTTTCCGCCAAATCAAGAAAGAGGCGGGCCAAAGAGGGCGGAAAGGAAACCAGATACGTGTCGTGTCTCGCGAAGACCGCCGCCGCCGTCTTTTCCCCGATTTGCTCAAGCAAGGCGAGAGACTTGGTGCGCGTCCAGGTTTTTCCGGCCCACCCCGAGGTAGGATATTTCCGGTGCAAAACCCTCGTGACCTTGTTTAATAATCTGAACAGGGCGTTGCACTTCGGGCTCCAGCCGAACGCTCTTCTTGCGGCCATCTCCAGCGGCGTGCGCACGTTAAAAAGCCGCTTGACCCAGGAAACAACGGTTTTTTCGTCTTTGCTCAGATACGACGTATCCACTTTCGCTGCACCGACGTGGCCGGAGAAACTTAGCAGCCTGGGCAGCAACCTGGTCGGCAGCTTGGGGGACGCCGTGTTCGTGCCGGCGCTCAGGGCCTTCAAAGTGCTGGTTTGCGCCAGCCCGCAGCCGATGTGAAAATCGCTGACCAGAATCTTTTCTTGTGCAACGGACATTCGGGACATTCGGGCGAGACGCGATTCGAAAGATTATCAGTGCCCGGCGGGAGATCCGGCAGGCCGGTCGCCTGCAATGCATCAGCGGTCTTTTCTACTTGACCTTTCTTCGCAGCTCTTCAATCATCCGCAGTTGCGCCGCGGCTTCGGCAAGTTCGGCCAACGCCTTGGCGGCTTCGACGTCGGACAACTGGGATTGCAGTGCTTCTTCGGCGCGCTGCTTGGCTTCCTGCGCTTTGGCTTGGTCGAGGTCCGCGCCGCGAGCGGCGGTGTCCGCCAGAATCGTGACGACGTGCGGCTGGACTTCAATGATGCCGCCCGAGACGAAGAAGTGCTCGTCGGGCTTGCCTTCGACGCGAACACGCACCTCCCCGGGGTTCAGCCGCGACAAGAACGGTGCGTGCTGAGGGAAGATGCCGACCTCGCCCATTTCGGCCGAGGCGAACACGGCGTTGACTTCGCCGCTGAAGATCTCGCTTTCGGCGCTGACGATGTGTACTTCCAGCGTACTCATCGTTATTGCATGGACTCGGCCTTGGCGACCGCTTCGTCGATCGAACCGACCATGTAGAACGCCTGTTCCGGCACGTGGTCGTATTCGCCGTCTATGATGCCGCGGAAACCGCGGATGGTTTCGCTGAGCGGCACGTATTTGCCGGGCGAGCCGGTGAAGACTTCGGCGACGAAGAACGGCTGCGACAGGAAGCGCTGAATCTTGCGCGCCCGTGCGACCGTGAGCTTGTCTTCCTCGGACAGCTCGTCCATCCCCAGGATCGCGATGATGTCCTTGAGCTCCTTGTAGCGTTGCAAGGTGTTCTGAACGTCGCGTGCGGCGTCGTAATGCTCGTTGCCGATAATCAGCGGGTCGAGCTGGCGGCTGGTCGAGTCTAGCGGGTCCACCGCGGGATAAATCCCGAGCTCGGCGACTTGGCGCGACAGCACCAGGGTTGCGTCGAGGTGGGCGAACGTCGTCGCCGGCGACGGGTCGGTGAGGTCGTCCGCCGGGACATAGAC
>CAZKLI010000072.1:0-1604 GCA_964553575.1 uncultured Chromatiales bacterium | reverse complement strand
CGCGACGTAATCGAGCATCTTGCGAAAGCCGCCGATGCCCGACGCCGCAAGCGTGCGAATCGGCCCGGCCGACACGGCGTTGACCCGCACGCCTTGCGGGCCGAGCGCCGCGGCGAGATAGCGCACGTTCGCTTCGAGGCTGGCTTTCGCGAGCCCCATCACGTTGTAGTTCGGCACCGAGCGCTCGGCGCCGAGATAGGTCAGCGTCAATATCGCGCCGCCCGCGCCCATCAACGTCCTCGCACCGGCCGCGAGCGCGGTCAGGCTGTACGAGCTGATTTCGTGGGCGGCGTTGAAGCCGGCGCGGCTGGTGTTCTCGACAAAACTTCCCTCCAGGGCTTCGCGCGGCGCGAACGCAAGCGAATGCACCAGCACGTCAAGCCGTTGCCAGTGTTGCGCCAGTCGCTTGAACAGGTCTTCGATCTGTTCGTCGCCGCTCACGTCGCAGGGCAGGACGATTTTGCAACCGCACTCTTGGGCGAGACTTTCGACCCGCGGCTTGAGCTTGTCGTTCTGGTAGGTCAGCGCGAGCTCGGCGCCTTCGCGGTGCATCGCCTGCGCGATTCCCCAGGCGATTGACCGGTTGCTTGCAACGCCGGTAATCAGTGCGCGTTTGCCTTCAAGCAGTCCCATGATTTGCGGTTCGGGGTTTTCGGTTCAAGGTCCGGGGTTGAAAGTCGAGTGTTCCTGAAACCACATCCGCGCCGCTTCTTTCGCGGCGCCCAGCGTTTTGACTTCCCGGTAGAAGCCGTCGATGTTGTCGTAGTCGCCGTTGAATTTTCCGGCGAAAACCTCAAAGCCGATCTCGCCGTTCCAAGCGATCAGGATGTCGGTCTCTTCGTCGCTGAAGACGACGGCGCCTTTGTCTAATACCTGGTGCAGGTTCATTCTGGGATTTTACTTGTGCGGCGAGGCTGATGGCTGTCTTTCGGTTGTAGAATAGCGCACAACGCGCCCGGCAAGCCCGGCGCCAAGTATCCCCCGAAACGGCGGGAGACGTCAATTTTTTGATCGGATGCATTCGAGACCGTGATTCCGGCGGACGTGCGTATTTACGCTTGCATTGCGTTGTCGCTGACGCTCGCCGCGTGCGACCGCGCGTGGAACGACCCCCACGCGAACGCGTTCGAGGGTGAGGTGCTGCACGCATCTTTCAGCGAAAGGCCGAAGCATCTCGACCCCGTGCGTTCGTACAGCAGCGACGAATACGCGTTGATAGGGCAGATTTACGAACCGCCGTTGCAGTACCACTATCTTAAACGCCCTTACCAGCTCGAACCGCTGACCGCCGCCGAGATGCCGGCGGTCCGCTACCTCGACGCCGCCGGCCGCGCGGTGTCGTCGCTCGAGGAAGCGACGCTCGCCGAGTACGAAGTCCGTATCAAGCCCGGAATCTTTTATCAGCCGCACCCGGCCTTTGCGCGTTTGCCCGGCGCCGGCTACCGCTATCACGATCTCGACGAGACCGCGTTTGAGCGGGTTCACACCCTCGGGGATTTCGAACACGCCGGCACCCGCGAACTTGTCGCCGAAGACTACATTTATCAGATCAAACGCCTTGCCGACCCCGCGTTGCACAGCCCGCTCGCGGGCTTCCTGAGCGA
>CAZKLI010000071.1:0-3688 GCA_964553575.1 uncultured Chromatiales bacterium | reverse complement strand
CCCTCAACGCCTAAGTCGGGGCCTAAGTCGGGGCCTAAGTCGGGGCCTAAGTCGGGGCCTAAGTCGGGGCCTAAGTCGGGGCCTAAGTCGGGGCCTGAGTCGGGGCCTAAGTCGGGGCCTAAGTCGGGGCCTGAGTCGGGGCCTAAGTCGGGACTGCTGCTAATCGGCGCCGGCACGATGTTCGCCGCGATGATCCTGAGCGGCTTTCTGCTGGGCTACTGGGTGGACGTTTGGCTTGATACAAACCCGTTGTTTATGCTAGCATTCGGCGGCTTGGGCTTGGTGGGCGGCATACTCAAAGTTCACAGACTTCTGACTTGAGGCAATCCGACGAATCATTGAACGTCGGCCTGCGCACGGTGCTTGCGCAACAGGCCCTGATTGCAGCGGCGGCGATTGCCGGATTCGCTTTGCTCAAGGGCTCGTCCGCCGCGTTGTCATCCGCTTTCGGAGCAGCGGGCGCCGTGGCGATGACAACGCTACTGGCGCTCAGAATTAAACGCCTTGACAGGAGATTGGAACAAAACAAGGCCGTCAGCACCGGCACCGTGATGCTCGGATTCGCACCGCGCTTATTGCTGGTTTTAATTCTGTTCTGGCTGGGAATTTCGATCCTGAACCTTGCCCCGTTGCCGATGGTCGTCGCTTTTTCCCTGGTTCACTTGGGATACATCTTCAACTTCATGAAACTGAAAACGCCGGACTGAAGCCGTGAAAGAGCAAGAACAACTCGGGTCGGTCGAATACATCCAGCACCACCTGACCAACCTGTGCTACGGGCAGTGCGACCCGGTCACCCACAAGGCCGCCGGTTTCTGGGCCTTTCATATCGACACCATCTTCTTCAGCGTCGTGCTGGGCGCGCTGATGGTCTTCCTCTGCCGGCGGCTGGGACGCAAGGCCGGCGTGCAGGCGCCGAGCGGCGCACTGAACGTCGCCGAAATGCTGGTCGAGTTCGTCAACAAGCAGGTCGGCGATTGTTTCAAGGCGCCGAACCCGCTGATCGGCCCGATGGCGTTGACCATCTTCGTCTGGGTCCTGCTGATGAACGCAATGGACTTGGTGCCGGTGGACCTGTTGCCGGAGATCGGCAAACTGATCGGCGTCGAATACCTCAAGGTCGTGCCGACCACCGACCTCAACGCCACGCTGGCGATGTCGCTCAGCGTTTTCGCGCTGATTATCTTCTACAACGTCAAGATCAAAGGGCCGGTCGGCTACCTGAAGATGTTCCTGTTCCACCCGTTCGGCAAGTTCCTGATTCCCGTGAACGTCGTGATGACCTTGATCGAGGAGCTGGCCAAGCCTTTGAGCTTGGGCCTGCGCCTGTTCGGCAACCTGTTCGCGGGCGAACTGGTGTTCCTGCTGATCGCGCTGATCGGCGGCACGCTCGCGGTCGGTCTCGCCGCGTTGTTTTGGCTGCCCTTGCAGGTCACCCTCGACCTCGCGTGGCTGATCTTTCACTTGCTGGTGGTGACACTGCAAGCCTTTATCTTCATGGTCTTGACCATCGTCTATCTGAGCATGGCTCACGAAGAGCATTAAACATTAAAAGGAGAACAAACCAATGACCCCTGACATGATTGCAACCATTTACGCTTACACCGCGGTCGGCGTCGGCGTTATCCTCGCCGCGGCGGGACTCGGCTCGGCCATCGGCTGGGGGCTGATTTGCGCGAAAACGCTTGAAGGCATCGCGCGCCAGCCCGAGCTCAGGCCGCAACTGATGACGAACATGTTCATCTTCGCGGGCCTGATGGAGTCTTTCCCGTTCATCATCCTCGCGTTTGCGATGTGGTTCCTGTTCGCGAACCCTTTCATCGGCGCGCTTGAAGCCGCGCTCTGAGGCGCCGCCCGAAAGAAACGACGATGAACATCACCGCCACCCTGTTTGCCCAGATCGCGGCGTTCGTGCTGCTGATCTGGCTGGTCAACCGCTATCTGTGGGGGCCGCTGACCACGGCGCTCGAGCAGCGCCGCACGCAGATCAGCGACGGCCTCGCCGCGGGTGAGCAGGGACGCAAAGACCTTGAAAGCGCCAAAGTCCGCGCCGGCGAAATCGAGAGCCAGGCGCGCACCAAAGCCGCCGAGATCATCACCCACGCCGAGAAGCGCGCGAAAGAAATCGAAGAAGAAGCGAAGACCACGGCGCGCGAGGAAAGCGACCGCATCAAGCAGTCGGCGCAAGGCGACATCGAGCAGCAAATCACGCAAGCCAGGGAATCGCTGCGGCGGCGGGTTTCCGAAATCGCGGTCGCGGGCGCCGAACGCATCCTGCAGAGAGAAGTGGACGCCTCGGTGCACGCGGCGGCGCTGAAAGAGCTCGAAGAGCGCGTATAGGCCGGCGATGGCGGAACCGATTACAGCGGCAAGACCCTACGCGCGCGCGGCGTTCGAAACCGCTCGCGAACGCAACGAGGTCGCGCAATGGTCGCAGGCGCTGGCGGCGCTCGCCGCGTTGGTCTCGGCGCCGGAAGCCGGCCGGCTGATCAACGACCCGCATTGCTCGAAAGCACAGACGGGCGAACGCATCGTCGAGATTCTCGGCGACGTGCTCAACCCTCACGGGCGGAACTTCGTGCGCCTGCTTGCGGTCAACCAGCGGTTGAACCTGGCCAACGAAGTCGCGGCTTTGTTCGAGCAGTACCGTGCCGACGCCGAATGCATCAGCGTCGTTGAAATCGTCAGCGCCCAAGACTTGGGCGAAACCCAGCGCGACGCGTTGTGCCGTGCGGTCGAGCGCCGCACCGGACGCAAAGCCGAGGCGGCTTTCCGCACCGACGAAACCTTGCTCGGCGGCGCGGTCGTGCGCATCGGCGACCTTGTCGTCGACGGTTCGCTCAAGACCAAACTGGAAAAACTTTCACAAACACTAATCCACTAAGTTCACGAGGACATCGGCAATGCAACTCAACCCGACCGAGATCAGCGATCTGATCAAACGGAAAATCGAAAACTTCGAGGCGCCCTCCGAAGCGCGCACCGAAGGCACCATCGTGTCCCTGACCGACGGCATCGTGCGCATTCACGGATTGCAGGACGTCATGTACGGCGAAATGATCAAGTTCGAAGGCGACCTCTACGGCATGGCGCTCAACCTCGAGCGCGACTCGGTCGGCGCCGTCGTGCTCGGGGAATACGAAGACCTCAAGGAGGGGCAAACCTGCCATTGCACCGGGCGCATCCTTGAAGTGCCGGTCGGCCCGCAACTCGAAGGCCGCGTGGTGGACGCACTCGGCAACCCGATAGACGGCAAGGGGCCGATCAACGCCGACTCGTCGGCGCCGGTCGAGCAGGTCGCCCCCGGCGTCATCACCCGCCAGTCGGTCAGTCAACCGGTGCAGACCGGTCTCAAGGCGATCGACTCGATGGTGCCGGTCGGGCGGGGCCAGCGTGAACTGATCATCGGCGACCGCCAAGTCGGCAAGACCGCGGTTGCCATCGACACCATCATCAATCAGAAAGGCGGCAACCTGAAGTGCATCTACGTCGCGGTGGGGCAGAAGCAGTCTTCGATTTCCGCGGTCGTGCGCAAGCTCGAAGAGCACGGCGCGATGGGACACACCATCGTCGTCGCCGCCGGCGCGTCCGACCCCGCGGCCATGCAGTTCCTGGCGCCGTTCACCGGTTGCACCATGGGCGAGTACTACCGCGACCGCGGCCAGGACGCGCTGATCATCTACGACGA
>CAZKLI010000070.1:0-9258 GCA_964553575.1 uncultured Chromatiales bacterium | reverse complement strand
GTACTGCACGTCGCGCAACGCAAGAAACGCGTCCATGATTCCCCAAACCGTGCCGAACAAGCCGACGTAAGGCGCGGTCGAACCGACCGTCGCCAGAAAGTTGAGCCGGCTTTCCATCTCGTCTATCTCGCGCGACAGCGCGACTTTCATCGCCTTCACCGAAGTCGAGGAAATCATCTCCATCGAAACCGCGCGGTCCCTATGCAAACGCATGTATTCCTTAAAGCCCTCGGAAAAAATCGCCGCCATGCCGGACACGTTGCCTTCTTCTTCCAGGTCGTTGCGCAGCTGCGACAAGTCGGTTCCCGACCAGAAACGGGTCTCGAAATTGTCGGCGGAACTTTTCATCTCCTTCAGCTCGCGCCATTTGCTGAAAATAAAAGACCAGCTGATGACCGAAGAAAGCATCAGGATCAACATCACCAGCTGCACCACGAAAGTGGCGTCAACGATCAAACTCAAAAAGTCGAGGTCAGCCTGCATCAATTCGTCCCGCACGGTCCACGCGCGGCTGTCGCCCAAGCAACGTTGGCATTCCGCAAGTGCATGTGGGTTATTGTAGCGTTCAACGGGAATAAGAGGCAAAGACCGGGCGGCAAAACAGACGAACCGGCGGCGCCCACGGGCGAGCATCGCGGCTTCAAAGGCGGCCGCCCTCAAAACAGCTCGGGCGGGGCGAAAGAAGCCGTCGCCGGCGGTTCGAGGTCGAAATGACGCCACGCGGCGGCGGTCGCTTGCCGCCCGCGCGCGGTGCGGACCAGGAAACCGCTTTGGATCAGGAACGGCTCGATCACGTCCTCGATCGTGCCGCGTTCCTCGCCGATCGCCGCCGCCAAACTGTCAACGCCGACCGGGCCGCCGTTGAAGCGTTCGATCAACGTCAGCAGCAGGCGGCGGTCCATCGTGTCAAAGCCGCTGGCGTCGACCTCGAGCATACCCAACGCTTTCACCGCAACCTCGGCCTTGACCGTGCCGTCGAACTTGACCTCGGCGTAGTCGCGAACCCTGCGCAACAGGCGGTTGGCGATGCGCGGCGTACCGCGGGAGCGCCGCGCGATTTCGGCGGCGCCTTCATCGTCGGCGGGCACGCCCAAGATTCTCGCGCTGCGCTCGACGATGCGCGTCAAATCCTCGACCGAATAAAACTCAAGCCGCTGGACGATGCCGAAGCGGTCGCGCAAAGGCGAAGTCAGAAGTCCGGCGCGCGTGGTCGCGCCGACCAGCGTGAACGGCGGCAAATCGAGCTTGATCGAACGCGCCGCCGGGCCTTCGCCGATAATGATGTCGAGCTGAAAGTCCTCCATCGCCGGATACAGGATCTCCTCGACCACCGGGTTGAGGCGGTGAATCTCGTCAACGAACAACACGTCGTGCGGTTCGAGGTTGGTCAGCAACGCCGCGAGGTCGCCGGCTTTCTCGAGCACCGGCCCCGAGGTTTGGCGCAGGTTGGCGCGCATCTCGTTGGCGACGACGTGGGCGAGCGTCGTCTTGCCGAGGCCGGGCGGACCGAAGATCAGCAGATGGTCGAGCGCGTCGCCCCTCGCCCGCGCAGCCTCGATGAACACCGCCATCTGCTCGCGCACAACCGGCTGGCCGATGTATTCGTCGAGCCGCGCCGGGCGGATGCGGTCGTCGAAGCGGGCTTCGCCGCTTTCGCGCTGCGCGTTCAGCAATGGGTTGGCCTCAGACATTTATACAGGGACATTTATACAGGGACATCTAAGCAAGACTCGATTTCAACGCGCTCTTGATAATCTCCTCGACCGGCGCGTCGGACAGTACGTCGGCTTGCTTGACCATGCGCCGTGCGTCGCTTGTCTTATAGCCGAGCGAAACCAACGCCTGCACCGCCGCCGCACCCGCGCCCGCACCGGCCCCGGCTCTGTCCGCGGGCGCGCCGGCATCGAGCTGCACCCAGTAATCGTCGTTGAAACGCGACTTCATTTCCAGCACCAGACGCTCGGCGGTCTTTTTCCCGACGCCGGGCACGCGCACCAAAGCCTCGACGTCGCCGTCGAGAACGCACTCCTTGAACGCCGCGGGCTCCATGCCGGAAAGAATCGCCAGCGCAATCTTGGCGCCGACGCCGCTGATCTTGAGCAAGGCGCAAAACAGGCTGCGGTCGTATTCCGACAGAAACGCGTAGAGCGTGTGCGAGTCCTCGCGCACCAGCAGGTGCGTCAGCAGAGTCGCGCGTTCGCCGGGCTCGGGCAGGTTGTAGAAAGTGGACATCGGCGCCTGCATCTCGTAGCCGACGCCGTTCACGTCAACGATCAGACGCGGCGGGCGCTTGAGGATGATCTCGCCGGTCAGCCGTGAAATCATCTCGCCGCCTCCGCCAGCCCTTCGGCGAGCCTGGCGTTCGCGCGGTGCGAAAACGCGTGGCACAAGGCGAGCGCCATCGCGTCGGCCTCGTCGTCCTTGTAACGCGCGGCGACCTGCAACAGGCGCGCGACCATGAACTGCACCTGTTCTTTCGCCGCGTTGCCTTTCCCGACAATCAGCTTCTTGACGACCCGCGTGTCGTACTCGTGAACCGGTATCCCGTTGGTCACCGCGGCACACACCGCAACGCCCCGGGCTTGCCCAAGCTTGATCGCCGCCGACGCGTCCTTGTGCATGAACACGGTCTCGACCGAGGCGGCTTCCGGGCGGTGTTCGCGAATGATTTCGTTCAAGCCGTCGAATATCGCGCCGAGGCGCGCGGGCAAAGCACCCGAGACGGCGACGACGCCGCTGGCAATCAGGCGTGCCGCGTCGCCCTCGCTTTCGATCACCGCGTATCCCGTCGAGACGAGACCGGGGTCTATGCCCAGGATGCGCTGCATATCATCTCTTTCAACACGTCTTTCCGGCGCGCTTTCACGCCTGTCCCGCCGGCAGGCTCGCGTTGCAATAAACGTTCTGCACGTCGTCCAGATCCTCCAGTGCGTCGAGCAGGCGCAACAGCTTGTCGGCGGCGGCGGCGTCGAGCTCAACCTCCACTTCGGCGAGCATCGCGAGCTCGAACTCGTCGGGCGGCAGACCGGCGGCTTCCATCGCCTGCTTGACGTCGGCGAGCCGCTCGGGCGGAGTGAACACCTGCACGCCGCCGTTGCTTACAACGTCGTCGGCGCCGGCTTCGATCGCGGCTTCGAGAACTTGGTCCTCCGCCGCCTGCTCATAAAGCAGCACGCCCCGCTGAGCGAACAGATAGGCGACCGAACCGGCTTCGCCGAGGTTGCCGCCGTACCGGGTGAACGCACCGCGGACTTCGGCGACCGTGCGGTTGCGGTTGTCGGTCATGCACTCGACCAGCACCGCGCTGCCGCCCGCGCCGTAGCCTTCATAACGCACGCTTTCGTACTCCTGTCCTTCGAGCAGCCCCGCGCCGCGCTTGATTGCGCGGTCGGTGACGTCCTTGCCCATGTTCGCCGCGGTCGCCTTGTCGAGCGCAAGGCGCAGGCGCGGGTTGGCGGACGGGTCCGCACCGCCGAGGCGCGACGCGATGGTGATCTCACGGATCAAGCGCGTGAACAGCTTGCCGCGCTTGGCGTCCTGCCTTTTCTTGCGGTGCTGAATGTTGGCCCATTTGCTGTGTCCGGCCATGTTCGCCTTGCTTGACTCCCCTCTTTTCGTCGTTCGTACCGCGCCGCCCGCGCAAGCGCCCCGCCTCGGGTCAGCTCCCCGGCACCCAGCGCTCGATGGCGGCGAAGTTCGTGTGCGAGCTGACCAAGGTCAGCGCCTCGTCACGAGGCAACCAGCGGTATTCGGCGTGCTCCCGCGGGTCCAGCGTGACGCCGCACGCGGCGTCGAGCTCGAGCTTGAACACCCGCTCGGCGTTCTCGACCACGCCCGGCGCGTAGCGATGACGCCAGACGGGATAAATCACGAACTTGTTCAAGGTTCCGCAATCCACCGCCGCCGCGTCCAATCCGGTCTCCTCGCGCAACTCGCGCGTCACCGCCTCGCTCACGCTCTCTCCCCATTCGAGACTGCCCGCAACCGACTGCCAGAAATGCGCCGGTTTCCTGCGACGCAGCAATAATACCAGCCCGCCCCGGGTATAAACGACGACCAGCACCGACTCGGGGCGCTTGTAACGTTGCGCGTCAATTTTCGGCGTTGCGCTTGGCAAGGCGAAGACCCAACTCTTTCAGCTGCTCCGCCGGCACCGATGCGGGCGCGTCGGTCAACGGGCAATGGGCGGTCTGGGTTTTCGGAAAGGCGATGACGTCGCGTATCGAAGCGCTGCCGGTCAGCAACATCATGATCCGGTCGAGGCCGAACGCGATGCCGCCGTGCGGCGGACAGCCGTACTTGAGCGCGTCCAGAAGAAAACCGAACTTCTCTTCGTATTCACTCCTGCCGAGACCGATCGCCTCGAACACGGCGCGCTGCGTCGCCTCGTCGCTGATGCGCACCGACCCGCCTCCGAGTTCGACGCCGTTGACGACCAAGTCGTAGGCGCGCGCGCGGCACGTCCCGGGCGAGGCGCGCAAATCGTCGGGGTGAACCGGCGCGGTGAACGGGTGGTGCAGCGCGACGCGGCGTCCGGTGTGTTCGTCGAGTTCGAACATCGGAAAGTCCACCACCCACAGCGGGCGCCAGCCTTCCTCGACAAGCCCGAGGTCGCGGCCGAGGCGCACGCGCAGCGCACCCAGGGACTCGTTGACGACGCCGCGCTTGCCGGCGCCGAAAAAAATCAGGTCGCCGTCGCGGGCGGCGGTGCGTTCGAGCAACCCGGCGATCGTCTCATCGGGCAGGAACTTCAGGATCGGCGACTGCAAACCGTCCCGTCCACGCGCAACCTCGTTACATTTAACGTAGGCGAGCCCGCGCGCGCCGAACGTCGCGACGTATTCGGTGTAATCGTCTATCTCCTTGCGCGTCAGCGCGCCGGCGCCGGGCACGCGCAACGCGGCGACCCGGCTGGCGGGGTCGGCCGCGGGGGCGGAAAACACCTTGAACTCGACGCCGCGCATCAAGTCCTCGACCGGCGTGAGCTCGAGCGGGACGCGCAAATCAGGGCGGTCGGTCGCGTAGCGCGCGAGCGCCTCGTCGTAAGGCATCCGCGTGAACGACTCGGGCAGGTTCACGTCGAGAACGCGCTTGAACAAAACGCGGATCATGTCCTCGACCAGCGACGTGATCTCGTTCTCGTCCATGAAAGCGGTTTCGACGTCGAGCTGGGTGAATTCCGGCTGGCGGTCGGCGCGCAGGTCCTCGTCCCGGAAACACCGCACAATCTGGTAGTAGCGGTCGAACCCGCCCATCATCAGCAGCTGCTTGAACAGTTGCGGCGACTGCGGGAGCGCGAAAAAAGCGCCGCCGTGGGTGCGGCTCGGCACCAAGTAGTCGCGCGCGCCCTCGGGCGTCGCCTTGGTCAGCATCGGCGTCTCGATCTCGATGAAGCCGCGGTCGTCGAAGAACCCGCGCAAGGTGCGCACCGCCTGCGCGCGCATTCTCAGCTTGCGTTGCATCGCCGGGCGGCGCAGATCAACGTAGCGGTAACGCAAGCGCGTCTCGTCGCCGACGTTCTCGTCGTCGAGCTGCAACGGCGGCGTGTCGGCGGCGTTGAGCACCTCGAACGCCGCGGCGACGATCTCGACCCGCCCGGTTTCCAGCTCCGGATTCTCGGTGTCTTCAGGACGCAGCCTGACCTTGCCTTCGACCCGCAGCACGAACTCGTTGCGCACCCGCTCGGCCGACGCGAAGACCTCGGCTGAAGCGGGGTCGGCGACGATTTGCACCAACCCCCGGTGGTCGCGCAGGTCAATGAAGATGACGCCGCCGTGGTCGCGGCGACGGTGAACCCAGCCGCACACCGCGACAGTCTGCCCGAGCAGGTCCTCTCCGATTTCCCCGCAACAGTGGGTGCGCATCGGCAGCGCGGTCGCTGCGGCGGACACGGTCACGCCTCGCCGCCTGATGCGGGCTTGCCCGATGAAGACTTGCCCGGGGAAGGTTTGCCCAGGGAAGACCGACTCGTCGAAGACGTGCTTGAAGAAGATTTGGCGCCGCCGCCCGCCGCTCCGTCGGACGCCTTTTTGCCGCCGGCCTGCTTGCCGTCGCCAGCCTTGTCCTTGCTCCCGGGTTTCTTTTCATCGGGCGCCGAAGCGAGATTGCGCTTGTCGCCGGTCTTGAAGTCGGTTTCGTACCACCCGCCGCCCGACAGACGAAACCCCGCCGCCGACACCAATTTCACCAGCTCAGGCTTGCCGCAGTGAGGGCAATCGTGCAACGGCGGCTCCTTGAACTTCTGCAACGCCTCGTGCCGCCGCCCGCACGCCGCGCATTGATACTCGTAAATCGGCATTTCCCCGTCTATTATACGGATGACCGCAAGACGCCGATGACCGACCCCTCGACCATACTCATCCTGTACTACACGCGCTACGGCGCGGTCGGACGGATGGCGCGCTCGGTCGCCCGCGGCGTCGAAAGCGTCCCCGGCGCCGAAGCCAGGCTGCGCACGGCGGCGCCGGTCGCAACGGCGGACGGACACGGCGCCGCGCCGCAAGCCGAGGGCGACAAAGCCCCGCACGCGACGGTCGCCGACCTTGAGCAATGCACGGGACTGGTGCTCGGCAGCCCGACCCGCTTCGGCAACATGGCCGCGCCGCTGAAGCATTTTCTCGACCAGACCGGCGGTCTGTGGCTGAGCGGCGCGCTCACGGGCAAACCGGCGGGCGTGTTCACGTCGTCGGCGTCGCTGCACGGCGGCCAGGAGACCACCCTGCTGACGATGATGATGCCGCTGCTGCATCACGGCATGATTGTCTGCGGCATTCCCTACAGCGAGCCGCAACTTGCCGCAACTCGAAGCGGCGGCACCCCGTACGGCGCAAGCCACGTCGCCGGCCCCGACAGCAATCTGCCGCTCAGCGACGACGAAGAAGCGCTGTGCCGCGCACTCGGACGCCGTGTCGCCGAAGTCGCGCGCCGGCTTGCGACTTCCTAGCCACCGACGAAAGCGTCGGACGGACTCCGGGCGCGGTCAAGCCCACGGGCCCGGCCTCGTCAGCGACGGGTGTCCCTCAAGCGGGTCATTCATCAGCGGGACAGCTTTCTCAAAGAAGCACCGAGGCGTCGCCGGTCTCATCCGCAACCGGCGGCAAGGTCTCCTTTATGAAAGGCACGGTGATACGGCGCTTGCCCGCTTTGGCCTCGCGCGGAAGGCGTTCAAGGACAAGCATCAAAACGAAGAACAAACGGGAGGATGCTCCCTGACGGGTTAACGACGGAGTTGATTACACATTAAAAGGCGTCGCCGGCCTCACTCACAACCGGCGGCAAGGTCTCCTTTATGAAAGGTACGGTGATACGGCGCTTGCCCGCTTTGGCCTCGCGCGCAAGGCGTTCAAGGGCGGGCATCAAAACGGCGAGCGACCGCGGGTAGTTCTTCAGAAGATAGGCGAGCGCGTCGCCGCTGAAAGGGCACTTGAGGTGCTCCGCGGCGAGGCGCAACGCTTCGAGCTTGCTTTCATCGTCGAGCGCCGCCAAGCGATAGACCGCGCCCCACACCAGCCGCGACGGCAGGTCCTTGAGGCTGAATCCGAGGTCCGACGGGTTCCGCCGCCCCGCCGCGATGACCAGGCGGCAGCCGCTCGCACGCGCCTCGTTGATCAAGTCGAACAAAGCCTGCTGCCACGCCCGGCTGGCGGCGACCGCGGCGACGTCGTCGAGTCCGATCAAATCGAGCGCTTCAAGGCCGGCAAGCATTTCCGGGTCGTCACCCGAGAGTTCAGACAGCGGCAGCCAAGCGCTGCGTCCGCCGCGCGCGGTCACTTCGCGGCACACCGCCTGCAAGAGATGGCTCTTGCCGCTCGACGCTTCACCCCACAGGCAAATCTGACGGCTCTCACCGACGTCGGAACACAACCGCTTGAGGTGCTGCACCGCAACCTCGTTGCCGGTCGCGACAAAAGTTTCGAACGTGCGTCCCGCGTGCGGTTCGAGCGACAGCAGCAGTTGAGGACGCGAAGCCGCTTGAGCGTCAGGCCACGAGCTCATGCGCGACCGGACGTCAAGCCGTGCGGGAGACGCCGCGGCGCACGAACAGATTGCGCGCCTCCAGTGCGTAACCGACGCCGCTGAGCACCGTCGTCACCGCGACGACGCCGGTCAACACCGCGACCGGCTCGGCGAGTTCAGGCTCAAGCCGGGCGATCAGCACCGCGAACACCAGCATAATCTGACAAAAAGTGTTGATCTTGCTGATTATGCTCGGGCAGACGTCGAAATTCAGATTGAACCAGCGGTAATAAGCGCAGCCCACGACAATCAGCACGTCGCGCCCGACAACCAGCGCGACCAGCCACGCCGGCAACAGACCCTGCACCGCGAACACCATGTAGGCCGCAACGAGCATCAGCTTGTCGGCGAGCGGGTCGAGGTGCTCACCCAGCCAGCTCTGCCAGCGGCAACGCTTCGCCAGAAACCCGTCGAGTGCGTCGCTTGCGCCCATCAGCAACGCCAAGTAAAGCGCCGCGCGAAAGTCCTCACGCAACAGAACCACGGCCAACAGAGGAACGCACGCAATTCTGCCGAGAGTGATGATGTTCGGAATGTGTCTCACGCCTTGTCTCCGGCTCAAGCGAAAGTATCACGCGATTATATACAATAACCTGCCCAAGCTTTTCATGGGCTTTTCATGAGCTTTTCATCGATTCGCCCTTTCATCGCTTCTCCGGCGGCGCCGTCTCGACGCCCGACGGCCGCATCCCCAAAGACCAAGACGTTCGAGGCGGCGGCACGTCGGCACTGCCTCGACGACCGCACGATACGCAAACGAATTTGGCTTGCGTCTTGCGGTTCTCCGGGTCCACGCGCACACGCGCGTGACATCGCCGACATCGCCGGCGGCACGCCGGCGCTCCACCCACCGTCGTCTCAATACGGCAGGCACCGCTTGAACCCGCAGCAACCGGCATCGAGCATCCTGCGGTTCAAACCGGCTTTCGTCCCGGCGCCTTTGCCCGGCGCTTCAAGTCCGCCCGAAACCCGCCGCACCGCAAGAGTCGTCCCTATATAGTCGGCCCTGAAAAATCCGCATTTATAGCCGAAAGCCTAATGAACACTTGAAGTTGCTGCTGAGATTTCCTGACATGGATTGCAAGAAAAGCTATACTCGAGGGTAGATTCCTTGCAATTTGGAGGCCCCGATATGACCCCCAATCCCACCCCCGACGATGACTGCATCGATTTGTTCCGTCGGCGTCTGGAGAACATGATCAGTCAGAGCCACGAGTTGTACCACTTGGCGGACCTGATCGA
>CAZKLI010000069.1:0-3579 GCA_964553575.1 uncultured Chromatiales bacterium | reverse complement strand
CGCGGCGTCCGAACCGCCTCCTGCAGCGCCCGAATCGCCGCCCGCGGCCTCCGAACCATCGCCCGCGGCCTCCGAACCATCGCCCGCGTTCGAGGAACCGCCTTCGTTCGCGCCGCCGCCGGAGACGGCGTACGAGCTGCCGGTCGTCGCGGGCATCTACCGCGGTACCGCGTCGTTGATTTACGCAAACCGCCGTATCGAAGTGCGCCGCGGTGCGCGGGTCGGGCCGTTCGTCGTGACCGCGGTCGCGCTTGACGGGGTGCGGCTCGACGGGCCGCGCGGAGAGGTGAGCTTGCCGTTGCGGTGGGCTTCGCCCGTGGTGCCGGTTCCGCTCGCCGGTTCCGGTGAGTTTTGAGGTGTGACGTGAAAGCGAAGTTCCAGGAGTTGACCGCGAGGCTGTCGGCGATGCCGGCGATGCCGACGGCGGTTGAGACCGCGACCTGCCCGCAGTCGGCCCAGCAAGTCATCCCGAAACTTCTCGACGTCGGAGTTCCCGCCGCCGCGTTGACCCGGGCGCTCGCCGAGACGTTCGACTACCCGGTCTATCGCAAGGAACGCGACGGCGAGTTCGTGCACGCCTGCGAGCGCGGCCGGTGGGGGTACGCCGGCGGCATCTTGTTCGTCGCGTGTCCTTTCGACCCGGGTTTGCAGCCCGCGGTGTTGCTCGCGCCCGACGCCTACCGCGGTTTCACCGGTTTCGGCCTGCTGCCGGTCAGCGGTGAGCAGGGCGACGTCGGCGACGGCGGCTATGACCGCGTGCAGGCCGAGAAGGTCATCCGTCGTTGGCTGGAACGTGCGGTTGCGCAAGGCGCGACCGATCTGCACGTCGCGCCGCTGACCGCCAACTACGTCCGCGTCAGGACCCGCGTCGACGGGCGGTTGCAGACCCTCGACGAGATTGCGATGAGCAGCGAGGAGACGAGTTACCGGTTCATATCGAACATGCTGCTGAAGATGATGAATTGTGCGACCGGCAGCTTCATACGCCCGGTTGACGGGCGCTTTGAATACCACGCGAGAGGGCGGCGCGTCGAAGTGCGCGCGGCGATGCGCCCGGTCAGCGTCCAGGGCACGCCGTCTCAGGCTTTCTACCTCAGGTTCTTGAGCGTGCACGACGTCGGCAGTCTGAAGTCTTTCTCGGCGCTGGGGTTTTCGGCGCGCGCGCAAGCCGCGTTCACCGAAGTCCGGCGCCTGAACCAGGGGTTGGTGCTGATTACCGGCCCGACCGGGTCGGGCAAATCAACGACGTTGTACGCCAATCTCGCGAAGATCGTCAGCGACGATCCGTGGCGTTCGGTGCAGACGCTCGAAGACCCGGTCGAGCTCGACTTGCGCGGCATCGATCAGACGCAGATCAACGAAAGCGCCGGGATGGGGTTTCACGACGGCCTCAAGGCGCTGATGCGCAGCGACGTCGACGTCATCCTGGTCGGCGAGATCCGCGACCCCGAAACCGCGAAGCTCGCGGTGCGGGCAAGCCTCACCGGACATCTGGTGTTTGCGACGGTGCACGCGCGCGACGCGTTGTCGGCGGTCGAACGGATGTTCGACCTCGGGGTCAACGTCAAGGCTTTGGCGCTGGTGTTGTCGGCGGTGTTCGCGCAAAGGTTGGTGCGCGGCGTCTGCCCCGCGTGTTCAAGCGAGGTCTTTTTCTCCGAATGCGCCGACCGCGAAAGTTACGCCGGATTGTTCTCGCCGTCGGACAGATTGAAGGTCGCCAGCAGCGAAGGCTGCACCGAATGCAACCACGGTTACCGCAACAGAGGGGTCGTCATCGAATGCGTCCGCGTCAGCCGGCGCCTGTCCCGAGCGGTCGCCTCCGGCGCCGACGTCGCCGAACTTGAGGCGATCATCGCCGACGAAGGCGGCGAAAACCTGCGGGAGAACGCGGCGGCGCTGATCAAGCGCGGCAAGACCACGCTGAACGAATGTGAAAGACACCTGCCGCTTCGACGCAGTGCCGAAGACGTGAAAGTTTTTTCAACCCCGGTCGTCAAGACCGCCCATCATCATGTCTAAGAGAGGAAAAAAACATGAAACCATCAACCACGTGCGTGAAACCCATTCAGCGGCAACGCGGGTTTTCAGTGCTCGAAATTTTAATCGCAACCGTGTTGATCAGTCTGCTGGTTGCAAGTGGCCTTTACTATGCCAACGTCGGCGACAAGGCCGCCACGGTCGACATCGCAGCGTCCAAAGCCGCAATCGTCGTGCGCTTCCCTGAAGCGTTGATGACGGTATACGCGCAGAAGCGTTCGCTCGAGGCGGTCACAGCCAGTGATCTGGTCAGCACCGGCTCGGTGCGCGCCGGCAGCCCGGTGACCTGGGAAGTCGCCAGCGGCGACGACGACAAACCGACCGCCGATACGTTGAGCATCAAGCTGACGTTCGACCGGGACACCCAGGCCGAGGCGGTCAAGTCCTACCTCGAGGACAACACCGACACGACGATGGTCGACGAGGTCAAAGGCGATGCCGACAACGACAAAGTTCTGACGGTCAAGTACTCGGTCAAGTGATGGCTGCGTGGACGGTACATTACTGGGGCGACGGCGGCCTGCACGGCAAGGCGGTCGCGGCGGAGTCGAGGTCGGCGGCGTTGGCGCTCGCCGGCGTGCCGGCGCCGCGGGTCGTCAAGGTCACGCGGCGCTGGTGGCTGTTCGACGCCGCCGCCTGGTTCAGGCCGGCGGTGAAAGTGCAGGCGTTGTTCCTCGCGCGCGCCCTGGCGTTGTTCGCCGCCGGCAACGCCGCGTTGGTCAACGACCTGATTGTCTCGTTGCCCGAGTTGCAACGCCTTGCGAAAAGGCGTCCCGAGGCGTTACGCGACGACTTGGAGCTCAGCGCAAAGCTGCAACGGCTCGAGTTCTCCCCGGAGATCATCGCCATCGTCGAAGCCGGGGAGAAAACCGGCAGGCTGACGCAGGCGATCGAGACCGCGCTGGCTTACCTGCGCCGCAACATCGAGATCGGGCGCAAGAGCTCCAAACAGTTCACGTTCGGCGCGTTGCTGGTCGTCGTAAGCCTGTCGTTGTTCTTTTCGCTGCCGTTGCTGCTCGCCGAGCCGATCGAGATGCTGCGCGGCTTGCGCGACGTCGAAGTCAATTTGACGTCCGCGACTTACGTTTTGCTGTTCATCAAGACGGTGGTCAAGGACTATTGGTGGCTTTCGGGCGCGTGCGCCGTCGTCGCGGGTTTCGCAGGATGGAAGTTTCGCGGCGTCCTGTCGCGGGTTCCTTTTTTCGGTGCGTTCATGGGGCTTGAGAAGACCAAGCGTTCAATCAACTTCCTGGTCGTATGGCGCGCGTTTCGCGCCGCCGGCGTTCCGCTCGAGGAACAGAAAGCGACGTTGACCGCGTCGCTCGGCTTGCGCGCGACCGAGTACGTTTTCGCCGGGCTCAAACGCGGCGAGTCCCTGGGCGACACGCTGAGCCGGCGTTTTTTCAGCCCGACCCTGGCCCTTGCGGCCGGCGGCTTGTCGCAGGTCGGCATCGAAACGTTCTTGAAAATCACCGACGCCTTGCTGACTTCGCTGCACGAGGAACAGCAGGCCGGCGCCTCGCGCGTCGCGGCGGTCATGTA
>CAZKLI010000068.1:0-5583 GCA_964553575.1 uncultured Chromatiales bacterium | reverse complement strand
CTCGAGTCGGGCAGCGTGTTCGAAAGCAGCAAGAAGGTGGTCTTGCGTCTGGAGCGCAGTGAATTGCCGCCGGGGCAGTCGGTAGCGCTCAGAGTGCAGCTGGACTCCAACGCCGGTTTGTCCTTGTCGCGGACCGATTTGTCGTTGAACGCGGAAAACGAGCGGGCCATGGTGACGGTGAGTGCAATGCCCAACGTCGCGGGGACGGGCAGGTTGACGGTGACCGCAACGGCGGTCGCGCGGTTGCGTTCGGAACCGTCGCTGGCGATCACGGTGACGACGCCGCGGGTGACGACGTCGTTTGAACCGGCGCCGCTGACGGTTGAACCTAGAGAGGCGGGGATGGTCACCGTGCGCTTGTGCCGGCCCCGCCAATCCGGCGTGGCTTCATGTGCAGACGCCGGTTATCCGTTGGTGCCGGAGCAAGACGCGAGACTGGAGGCGTCGGCGAGTGAGGGACTTGCTTTCGGGACGGGTGCGGACGGCGTCACGATTGAAAGTGAAAGCGGCGCGGCGACGCTGGCTTTCGGTGGAGGCAGGGAAGAGATTGAGATGACGGTTGAGTTTGCATCGGACGGCGTGAAAGAGGGCGAGGTGATTTTCAAGGCGGTGAGAGGGGTCTTGCTGGTGGACGCCGCGGGTGAACCGGTCGAGACGGTGGCGTTGCAGGTGTCGGCGCCGAGCAGCGGTACCCGGTTGCGGATACGGGTGTTCCTCGAGGGCGCGTTGGAGTAGGCGGCGGCTTCGAGCTGATTTCGGGCCGACTTCAAGTTTGCCACGGCCGTTTCAATCGGTTACACTACGCGGCTACGCTGACGTTCCTTGCTTCTGCGTTCGCCATGGGCGCAGGGAGCAAAACCCATAAGGAGCAACATTGATGAGACATTACGAAATCGTTTTTTTGGTCGAGCCCGACCAAAGCGAGCAGGTCCCCGCGATGATCGACCGTTACCGGGGGATCATCGAGTCCGGGAAAGGAAAAATCCACCGCCTTGAAGATTGGGGAATGCGCCGGCTGGCGTACCCGATCAACCGCAGTTACAAAGCGCACTACGTTTTGATGAACGTCGAGTGCAGTCAGGAGATTGTCGGCGAATTGGACGGCGCGTTTCGTTTCAACGACGCGGTGATGCGCAACGTCATAATCCGCCGTGACTCCGCTGTTACCGAGCCGTCTCCGTTGAAAGACGGCGGCGGAGAAAGCGGGTCCGAGGCTTCCCCCGAAGCGAAAGGCGGCGACGAAGAAAGCGGTTCCGAGGCTTCCTCAGAAGCGAAAACCGAGGACGCCTCCAAACCCGAGTCCAAATCCGGGGCACGAGAATCCAAATCCGCCCCGGAGGGTGAATAATCATGGCTGCATTTTACAAACGGCGTAACTACCTGCGGCTTGCGAAAGGCAAGATCGAAAACGTTGATTACAAGGACGTCGCTTTTCTCAGGGAGTTCATCACCGAGACCGGCAAGATCATCCCGAGCCGGGTGAGCGGCATCAAAAGCCAGGATCAGCGCCGCTTGTCCCGCGCCATCAAGTACGCACGTTATCTCGCGCTGCTGCCGTACAGCGACAGGCATTGAGATTTTCTCCGGGCGTTTTTTCCCGAGATTGCACGCGACCGCGCACGGGCGCCGCCGGTGCCTTGTCCGCGTCGCAGCCATGATGCAGAAAATCGCCGCTTTCATCCTGTCGGGTTACGCGCAGGCGACGTTTTGCGTGTCCGGCCTGGCGTGGCTTGCGGCGTTCGTTCCGGTGACCGGGATGCTCAGCAACGCCGCTCTCGCCCTGACCGCGCTCAGATGGGGGCCGCAGCGTGCGGGGATCGTGCTGGTCCTGTCCACCCTGACGCTGACGGGGTTGTTCTTCTTCGCTTCGCTGGTCGGCCTGCCGATGGCGGGTTATGCAAGCCTGTTCCTGTTCGCCCTGTTGCAATGGCTGCCGATGCTGATGGTCGCCCACCTCCTGCGGATAACCGGCTCCTTGTCGCTCACTTTGAACATGATGCTCACCTCCGGATTGCTCATCGTCGTTTTGGCCCCGGTGCTGATCGAGGAAAAGGCGCAAATGTGGGACCGGTTCTTCAACTGGGTGATGCACGGCGCGATACAGCGGCAGGAAGCGATCAATCCCGCTTTCGGCGAAAATTACCAAGCCTTGCTCGAAGTGATGACCGGCCTTGCCGTAACGTCGTTGATTCTGGTTTGGGCGGTGTCGTTGCTGCTCGCAAGATGGTGGCAGAGTTTGCTTGAAAAGCCGGGCGGTTTTCGCGCCGAGTTTACTGAGTTAAAATTAGGCAAGGCCGTCGCCGTTTTGGGATTTGCTTTCTTTGCGGTGGCGAACTTCAGCGAACGGCCGTTGGCGAGGGAGTTGCTTTTGGTGACGATGCCGGCCTTTCTGCTGCAGGGCATCGCGACCGTGCACTGCTTGCTTGCCGCGTTGAAAAATGCACAGGCGTGGCTGGTTGCTTTTTACGCGACGTTGGCCTTGTCGCCGTTTCTTCCGCAGTTGCCGGGTTTTCTGGGCATCTTGGGTGCGGTCGAGAACTTTGCCGGATTGCGCGACCGGATGAGAGCGAAACCGGAAAACGAAGAAACCAAAGAGAATAAAGAGGAATAAAGCGATGGAAGTGATACTGCTTGCAAGAGTCGAGAACCTGGGCGACCTCGGCGACGTCGTCAAGGTCAAGTCCGGATACGCCAGGAACTACCTGATTCCTTACAAAAAGGCCAAGCCCGCGACCCCGGAGAACATTGAGCAGCTGGAGAAACGCAAGGCCGAGCTCGAGAAGCTGATGGCCGAGGAATTGGCGCAGGCCGAGAGCCGCAAGCAGCAAATTGACAATTTGTCCCTGACCGTCGCGGCGAAAGTCACCGAGGAAGGGACGTTGTTCGGTTCAATCGGCACGACCGAGATCATCGAAGCCATAGAAGGCGCTTGCGGAGAGAAGATCAAGCGCAGCGAAGTGGACTTGCCGAACGGGGCGTTCCGGGAAACCGGCGAATATGAAGTTTCCGTAAGGCTGCATCCCGACGTCGTCGCCGTCGTCCAACTGAAAGTTACCGCCGAAGAGTGAAGCGGGTGCAGCCGTGGCGATAGTTCCCTCCGCCGAGAATTTTCAACCCCCTCCCGATCCTGACGGCGCCGCCGAATTGCGCTTGCCGCCGAGTTCGGCGATTGCCGAGCAGGCGGTGCTCGGCGGCTTGCTGATAGACAACGAGACTTGGGAGCGGGTCTCGGGCATCGTCGGCGAAAACGACTTTTACTTCAAGGAGAACCGCGAACTGTTCAAGGAAATCAGCGCGTTGATGGCCGACAACCAGCCGTTCGACGTGGTGACCTTGAGCAACCGCCTGCAGAAGGAAAAGACCGACTCGACCGGCATGCTCGCCTACTTGGCGACGCTGGCAAAGGAGACGCCGAGCACCGCCAACATCGTCGCCTACGCGAAGATTGTGCGCGAAAAAGCGGTGCGCCGCCGCCTGATCGGCGCCGCGACCGGCATCATCGAGGATAGCTACGATCAGGAGCTCGATGCAAGGAACCTGCTCGATCGCGCCGAGCAGGCGGTGTTCGACATTGCGAACGAAGGCGCCGGTGCGGACAAGAGCGCACTCATGGCGATGCCGGAATTGAGCGTTGCCACTTATGATCGAATCGAGCAACTGGGTGAGGGCGGGCCCGTCGGGCTCAAGACCCGCTTCGAGACGATTGACAGCAAGACGCTCGGCTTGGAGGACGGAGAGCTGGTGGTCATCGCCGGGCGCCCGAGCATGGGCAAGACCAGTTTCGCGCTGAACATCGTCGAGAACGTCGCACTCGGCAAAGACAACAAGCCGGCGGCGGTATTCAGCATGGAGATGTCGGCGCGCCAGATTGCGATGCGGTTGTTCTCCTCGCTCGGGCGCATCAGTCAGGAGCGCCTGCGCACCGGCAAGCTGCACGAGGAAGAGTGGGCGAGGCTGACCAGCACGATGAAGCTGCTGCAGAAAGCGCCGATATTCGTGGACGACAGCAGCAGCCTGACGCCGCTCGACATCCACACGAAGGTCAGGCGCCTCAAGCGCGAGCATAAATCGCTCGGCATCGTGATGGTGGATTATCTTCAGCTGATGCAGACCAGCAAGGTCAGCGAGAACCGCACCGCCGAGATTTCCCAGATTTCACGCTCGATGAAAGCCCTCGCGCGCGAGATGGAGGTGCCGGTGCTTGCGCTGTCGCAGCTGAACCGCGCGGTGGAAAGCCGCAACGACAAGCGCCCGATGATGTCCGACCTGCGCGAGTCGGGCGCGATCGAACAGGACGCCGACCTGATCATGATGATTTACCGCGACGAGGTCTATAACGAGGACAGCGAGGACAAAGGCATCGCAGAAATCAGGATTACCAAGCAGCGCAACGGCCCCCTGTTCACCTCGAAGCTGACGTTTCTGGGGCAGTTCATGCGCTTCGACAACTATATTTCCGAAAGCGCCGTGGCTCCGGAAAACGCTCCCGCGCCGGTGAGCGACGACGTGTATTCGGACAACATCGGTATCTGAGGCGCGGTTTTGCATCTTGCCAGAAAGTCCGTTGACACGGACGCACTGATTCACAACTACGGTTATTTGAAAAGCGTCTGCCCCGGCACGCGCGTGCTCGCGGTCGTCAAGGCCGACGCGTACGGGCACGGGCTGGTGAGGGTGGCGCGCGCGTTGTCTCCAGGTGCGCGGAGCGGTTCCCAAACTGATTCCCGGGCTGATTCCCAAGCTGATTTTCAGGCCGGCGCCGAGGTTGACGGCTTCGCGGTGGCGGTGGTCGCCGAAGGGCTTGCCCTGCGCGACGCCGGCGTCACCGAGACCGTGCTCGTCATGCAGGGGGCGGCGGACGAAGACGGATTGATTTCCGCGATCGAACGGGATTTGACTTTGGTCGTGCATTCTCCCGAGCAGCTCGCGTTGCTTGAGGAGCATGATGGAGAGAAGCCGGCCTTGTGGGTCAAGTTCGACACCGGCATGGGACGCTTGGGTTTTGCGCCCGGCGACGCCGGGGAGGTGCTGGCGCGCGTCGGGCGGTTGCGCGGCTTGCCTTGCGAGCCGGTGTTGATGTCGCATTTCGCGTACGCCGACGACCCCGCGACGTGCGAAGACGACGAAGCGCAATGGCGGCGTTTTGAGCGCGTGTTAGACGACAGCCGGCTCGACGCGAGCATCGCCAACTCGGCCGGCTTCTTCTGCCGCCCCGACTCAAGGCTGCAATGGGCGCGTGTCGGCATCGCGTTGTACGGTGCACCGCCGGCGCGCGTCGCGCCTGAGCACCGGCAGGCATTGAAACCGGTGATGACCCTGACCGCACCCGTGGTTGCAGTTCGCCGATGCAAGGCCGGCGAACGAATCGGTTACGGCGGCGACTACAGGTGCCCGCGCGACGCGAAAATCGCCGTCGTCGGCATCGGTTACGGCGGCGGCTACCCGCGTCACGCCCGCGCCGGCACGCCGATTTGGATAGGCGGCAGGCGCCGCGAACTCGTCGGACGCGTCTCAATGGACATGATTACCGTGGCGCTTGACCCTGACGACCCGGCTTGCGTCGGCGACGTCGCCGAACTGTGG
>CAZKLI010000067.1:0-6646 GCA_964553575.1 uncultured Chromatiales bacterium | reverse complement strand
GCAATGTATTCGCCCCGTGCACGTTCGGCCGTGATGTTGCGCAACTCGCCCAACAACTTTCTCTCCTCACCTTTCAAGCCGATATACCTGACCCGTGAATCCTGCAAGGAGTCCACCCACCGCCCTAAATCGTCGCCCGTGCTGTCGTCCACTATCACCAGTTCCTTGTTCGGATAGCTTTGCTTGCGAAAACACTCGACCGCCCTTTGCGCCAGCAAGAAACGGTCGCACGTCGGCATCAGGCACGACAGCAACGGATACCCCCGGTCTTCAAGCAGCGATTCCGCCGAATCAAGGTCAACCAGCGCGCGCATGGCGTGTTCGCCCCGGCGCCTCAGACTGACCCATGCCTGCCTGTTTCTGTCACGCGTAGCCAGCGTTAAATCCTGCGGGAACCCTTTTGCGTATTTCCGTGCTTGATTGCGCTGGTGCAGACGACGTAATCCCGTAACTTTAAGAAAACACTCGCAGTAATACTTTAAATGCTCGTAATCAAGCTTCTTCAGAATCCCGTACATGAGAGTGCCTCCCTTAAAATGCTACTCATGAACTATGGTCAGGTTCGGCAAGCCGCAGGGTTTATAACCCAGCTCTTTCGCCGTCACAGCGAGGCCCTCCGTTTCAATATAATGATTATAGATATACGCGGGAAACGTCAGCCCCTGACGATGAGCATCCGCCCGGACCAACAACATGGTGCCGCCGACGCCGTCAACCTCGACCCGTTCCAGATGCTTGAACTCATCAAGGTAGCGCCTGCCGTACCCCACGGGCGGCTGCAAGATGCCGTCACAAACGTATCTCGACCAGTCGAGCTGACCGGCGTTCTCACTCAGCACGAAGGTATTGAGGTCGAACGTCTCGCCGCCGGGCTTGATGCAGTGAGGAACGACAATGTCTTCGTTCGCCGCTACCAATCGCTCGACCGAATCGGCTGGCCAACTCAGCAAATCAACGTCCATCCATAAAACCCATTCCTCGTCGCGCAACGCCGAATACAGCAACAGATTGCGGCTTTTGGCAAGAATCGAACGGCGCGTAAATTGCTCGCTGACCGCCCATCTGGGAGCGGAAGTGCGGTAGCCGAAATCCCGCTTGAACAACTGAACGCTCGAACACCTCTCGCGAAGCTTCGGCAATGCCGCCTCGAGCGCGGCGTACGTGCCGTCATCGCTGTCGCTTTCGAGAAACGCCAAAGACAGCTTGTCTTTCGGGTACGTCGCTGCATCCAAGTTCTGCATGAACCGCTGCAGGTGCGCAGCCGCGTTCTTCACCGGCGTCAGCACCAAAACCTTCGGGGTGTCGCCCGCCGGCGCGGGCGGCGCAAGTTCGGCGCGGGCGGCGAATGCAGGCGACGAGTCGCCGAGCGCAGCACCCAGATCTTTACGCAAACTTTCCAGAACACGGTCATATTCGCTGCCCTTGTACCGAATCAGGCAATCCTGCCAAATCCTTTCGAAGTGTTTCTCGTCCCAAGCGTTCCCGCCGTGAAAAACATAGACGTACAGGCCCGGCGCGTCGCATAGAACGACGTCGGCCTTGCCGAGCAAATCTCGGCACAGCGGCGTGTCCTCGCCTATCTTCAGCGCCTGGTATTCACCGACCTTGTCCTTTCGCGCAACCATCGTATTCTCCAGCAGCCCGCGCGCCGACACGCCGAGACGTCTGCGGTCGGGACGCCACAGCGTCTGCTGATGAAGAAAAGCGACGTCGGCGCGCACCGCGAATATCGCGGACATCTGTCTCATCAAACGGTCCGGGTGCGACAAGTCGTCGTCGTCCCACTGAGATACATATTCACCGCGCGCACTCTGCAGCGACAGCTTCCGCAACTCGCCCAACGGCTTGCCTTCGTCGGCGAGCGCCACGTATCGAATCCGCGGGTCGCACAAGGAATTGACCCATTGCTCAAGACCGTCTCCCGGATCATCGTTGACGATAATCAGCTCCTTGTTCGGATAAGTCTGATTGCGAAAGCATTCGATCGCTTTTTGCGCGAGTGCGAAACGCCCGCGGGTGACCATCAGGCACGACACCAACGGATACTCCGCTTTCTCGACCATCGCCCGCGCCGAGCCGAGGTCCACCAGCGCACGTGCGACGCAATCCCCGCCCGACGTCCGGCTGACCCACATCTGGCCCGGCTTCTCGAGCGAGGCCGCGGTCGAAACACGCGAAGACAGACTCAGGCTGAGGTGCAGAAAATAACGGAACGCTTGGTCGGGACGCACCAAAATACGCGCGCGACGAAGCCACGGCCGCACGCGGCCGAGGATTGCGCGAACGGCGCCTTTGAACTTATTCGCCGCACCGGATGCAAGCGCTTTCGGGGTATAAGCGCCGCTCCACCACGTACCCCGCCAATGGTGAACCGTGTACGCACGCTCAAGCGGCTCGCGCCCTCGTCGCGCGCCGACCGCCTCCTTATCCAGAGGATAGAGCAGTTCGTGAGACTCGATCGAAACCGCCGGTTTGTCCGCATAAGACTCGTGAACCCGGGTCAGAAAGAACGGCCCGGTCGCCGACAACGGATCGGTTTCGCCGCTGTAGGCGGGCAAAGCGCGGGTGACGTGCTCCCAGAACGGATGGCCGGGCGTTGACGCCATGAAAGCGTTGCACAGTATCCTGCCGAAATCTCCGCGCTTTGCGACGTCGTGCTGGGCAAGGTGCTGAGGCGGCTCGCAACCTACGACAAGCTGTTTTCCTTCAAGCAAAGAAGTAATGGGGCGCAAGCATTCAAGGTCAAGGTCGGCGTACACGCCGCCGAAGCGGTGCAGAATGAAGTACCTGACCGCGTCCACCCGCATGATGTTTTGCGGATAATCGTCATAAACCGGAAGGAACCACGCATAGTGATTCTCCAGGAACGCCCGGTTGTCTTCGTCGGTCCACAGCCTGTGCTCCCAGTCCGGATGGAAATCGAGCCAAGTCTTGCGAAACCGTTTCAAGTCCCGCGGCAAATCACCGTCTTTCCAGGTCTGGTGAATAATTCGAGGAATCGGCCGCTCGCTCATATCTCGCGCGTTCAAAATATTTTCTCTATGGGCTTCTGCTTTTCGTCTTCGGCGCTGGAGGAAACGCCGGCGACTTCTTTCGGCAGATACTCGGAACGGAACGTCTCGATGATCGTGTCCTCGGCGCGCGGGTGTGCAAGCAGCCCGGTTTCCGGGTCTATGCGCGCGGTGACGATGTTGGCCGGCTTGAAGTAGGGACGTTCGGGTTTGTTCTCAAGCGCGGTCTTCATGAATTCGATCCACATCGGCAACGCCGCCCTGCTGCCCGTCTCGTAGCGCCCCAAGGGGGCGTGGTCGTCGAAGCCGACCCAAGTCGTGCACACGACGTCCCGGTTGAAGCCGCTGAACCAAGCGTCGCGTTGATCGTTGGTCGTGCCGGTCTTGCCCGCCAAATCAGAACGCCCGAGCACGCGCGCGCGCCGACCCGTTCCGCCGCGTATGACGTCGCGCAACATGCTGTTGACTTGGTAAGTGACGTCCGAAGGGATAACCCGTTCAACGTAGTCCGACGGCGGCGACGTTTGCGTAGAGGGGGCGTCGAGAGCGACCGCCAGATCCAAGGCGTCGCTTTGCTGCGGGTCGCAGTTCTCGGCGCAAATGTCGGGCGGCTCGGCTTTGTGAATCCGCCCGTCCGCAGTGCGGATCTCATCGATCAAATAAGGCGTCGTTTGCGCCCCCCCGTTTGCGAAAACCGTGAACGCGCTCGCCATGTCGAGCGGCGTCACGGTGCCCGAGCCGAGGGCAAGCGTCAGGTTGTAAGGCTGGTCGGAGCGCTCAAACCCGAACCGCAGTATGTAGTCAAGCGTCTGGCGCACGCTCATGCCGTCAACCAGCCTGATTGAAACGAGGTTGCGTGAATGTTTCAACGCTTCGCGCAAGCGCGTGGGGCCGAAGAATTTGCCGCTGTAATTCGCCGGGCGCCAATCGAGGCTGGTGCGGACGTCGGTGAACACGATCGGAGAGTCATTGACGATCGTCGCGGGCGTGTAGCCGTGAGCCAGCGCCGCCGAATAGATGAACGGCTTGAAGCTTGAACCGGGCTGGCGTCTGGCTTGCACCGCGCGGTTGAACTTGCTCAAAGCAAAATCAAAACCGCCGCTGAGGGAAATGATCGCGCCGGTGTCGGCATCCAACGCGACAAGCGCCCCGCCGACGTTCGGCAGTTGCCTGAGTTTCCACCCGTCTTTGCCTTTGACGACCCGCACGACGTCGCCCGCCGATACGACGTCGCCCGCCGCTCCCGGAGAAACGCCCCGGCGATCGTGGTCTATATAACGCCGCGCCCAACTGTACGCCGAAGACTCCAACGCTATCTCCGCACCGTTTCTCGCGATCACGCTGAAAGTGCTTTTCCGCACTTCGGTCACCACGGCCGGCAACAAGCCCCCCAGCTCCCGGAAATCCTCGAGCGCCGCAACCGCTTCTTTCTTGCCGGCGACGGCATCGCTCCCAAGACGCGCTTCAGACCCGCGATAACCGTGTCTTACGTCGTACTCGATCAATGCCTTGCGCACGGCGCGGTCGGCGGCAGTCTGCAGCTCTCCGTCGAGCGTCGTATAGATTTCGTAGCCCCCGATATAGGCCTCGTCGCCGAACCTCTCAACCGCTTCTTGGCGGGCCATCTCGGCGACGTAAGGCGCCTCGACTTCGACGGCCGCCCGGTGCCGCTTCGCCGTAATGCCTTCGCCGACGGCGGCGGCGTGCTCGGACGGTGTAATCTTCTTCAGCTCGAGCATGCGGTCGAGCACGTAATCCCTGCGTTTAAGCGCAAGCGCCGGATTGCTCAGAGGGTTGTATATGGACGGCGCCTTGGGCAAGCCCGCAATCATCGCGATCTGCGCCAACTCCAGATCCTGCACGCCGGCGCCGTAATAAACCTCGGCGGCGGCGCCGACGCCGTACGCCCGATGTCCCAGGAATATCTTGTTCAGGTACAACTCGAGTATCTCGTTCTTGCCGAACCGCCGTTCTATCAGCAACGCCAAAAATATTTCCTTAATTTTGCGTTTGTAAGTCCTTTCGCTGGTCAAAAAATAATTTCTTGCAAGCTGCATCGTGATCGTGCTGCCGCCCTGTTTCTTCTCCCCGGTTTCGACCAACTTCGCGGCGGCACGCAGCAAACCCTCGTAATCCACGCCGGGGTGCTCGAAGAAACGGTCGTCTTCCGACGCCAGGAAAGCGTCCACCATCAACGGCGGCACTTGAGCCATCGCCACCGGAATGCGCCGTTTCTCCCCGAACTCGCCGATCAGACGCGCGTTGCGCGTATAAACGCGCAACGGAGTCTGTAACCGGATATTCTTGAGGTCGGCGACCGAGGGCAGCTCGGGCGCGACGTAGATATAGGCGCCGACCACCAAGACGACCGCGGCTAAAAGCAGGCCGAACAAGACAAAAACGATTTTTCGCACAACGCGGGAAAACACCTGGCGGCGGGAACCTCTGACGCCTTAAATTCACGATATACCGGCATTTTATCACGCCCGAATAACTCGAACGGTGATTTCACAAAGTCTTCCCTTTCGGAAAATCCGGTTTGACAACCGGAACACGGGTATCATCATGACTGCGTTCACACCGGTAAATTTTGTCACCGGAGTTGCCTTTAAGACGATGGCGTCTACACCCAACATATTCCTGATCGGCCCGATGGCCTGCGGAAAAACCACGGTGGGCCGATGCGTCGCCGAACGTCTCGGCCGCGAGTTCTTCGACAGCGACGAAGCCGTGCAACAACGCACGGGCTTGTCGGTCGCCGGCATCTTTGAACGCGAAGGGGAAAAGCGGTTTCGGGAATATGAGACCGAGTCGATAGAAGAACTGACCGAGAAAGACGGCATCGTGCTGGCGACCGGAGGCGGCGCAATCCTGGCCGAAGAGAACCGGCGGCGCTTGAGCGAACGCGGAACGGTCGTCTATCTTAAGGCTGACGTCGCCACCCAGCTGGCGCGAATCACGGATAATCAAGACCGGCCGATGCTGAAAGACCGCGACCGGCGCACGACGCTGGAAAAACTCGGGCGGCAACGCAACGACCGGTACCGGCAAATCGCGAACATCATCATCGACGTCAACGGAAAAAGCGTGCGCGACGTCGCCGATGAAATCATCGCCGCCTGCAAGAACAATGCCTGATCTTCTGAAAACCGTGGAAATCGCCCTCGGCGAACGCGCCTACCCGATACACGTCGGCAAGGACCTCGCCGCGGTCTCCGGCGTTCTCAAGGAGCGCATCCGCACTCCCCGCGCCGTCGTCGTCACCGACGAGACGGTCGCGCCGCTGTACCTGCAAGCGGTTTATGCAGCTCTGCCGCGGAAGCCGGTCATGGACGTCGTGCTGCCCGCGGGCGAGGAACACAAGACGCTCGCCACGTTTGAGCTGGTCTGCACGCGGTTGCTCGAAGCCGGCGCGGGAAGGAATACGACGCTGGTTGCACTCGGGGGCGGCGTCGTCGGCGACCTCACCGGCTTTGCCGCCGCTTGCTATCAGCGCGGCGTTGACTTCGTGCAGATACCGACGACGCTGCTGGCGCAGGTGGACTCGTCGGTCGGAGGCAAGACCGGCGTCAACCACGCATTGGGAAAAAACATGATCGGCGCTTTCCATCAACCGCGCGCCGTCGCAATCGCGC
>CAZKLI010000066.1:0-2027 GCA_964553575.1 uncultured Chromatiales bacterium | reverse complement strand
AAGTGAAACGGCACGCGCCGGCCAGTGCGAACAACTTGTCCGACTTTGCCTTAGTCCGGGGGTGAAGACGATAGCGGATGGTTCTATGGGTTTTCATGCTTATACTATAACTCGCCTGTCAACTTTCCTATATAATTCCCTTTTTTAACCGTCGCACGCGCAAAACCGCCCGGACGCCATGACAACGTTGCAAACCCTCGGCCAGTGGATCCTGAGAACCGACGCATCGAGCATGCCGCTCGAGTGGATCAGATACCAGGACGCCGTCAGATTCTACTACAGCGGCCAGGTCGCCTACGCCTGCGGCGAGACCACTTACCGTGTCCGCGGCGGCGTCAACGCCCTGACCGGCAAACGAAGCGTCATCGAAATCAATTCGATCATCGCCACGCATGGAAACAATCCGCGCCTGCACGAAAACTACGTCCCGCCCCTGAACAATCTTGCGTTGTTCAAGCGTGACGCTTTTCTGTGCATGTACTGCGGCGGGCATTTTCACCGGCGGCACTTGTCGCGTGATCACGTCGTGCCGTTGAGCTCGGGGGGCGAAGACGTCTGGAAAAACGTGGTCACCGCGTGCCGAAGCTGCAACAACGCAAAAGCCGGACACACGCCGGAACAAGCCGGCATACAGCTGATTGCGATTCCGTTCACGCCGACCCACGCCGAATACGTGTACTTGCAGGCGCGCAACATCCTCGCCGACCAGATGGAATTCCTGCGCACCCACTTCCCGAGAAACAGCCCGCTGCGCGATCGCAGGCGCCGCCGATAAGCGCCACGGCGCCCCGCTGAGAACCAAGCGGACATGCCGTCGGCCGACCATCACGCTCAAGCGCGCACCGGGGTGCTGCTGGTCAATCTCGGCACGCCGCAGGCGCCGACGGCATCGGCGGTCAGGAGCTATCTCAGGGAGTTTCTGTCCGACCCTCGGGTGGTCGAAATACCCCGTGCGATATGGCTGCCCATACTCTACGGACTGGTCCTCACGCTGCGTCCGCGGCGCGCGGCGCATGCCTACCGCAAGATCTGGACGGATCAAGGGTCGCCCCTGCTGGTTTATACGCTCAGGCAGCGACAAGCGCTCGACGCCGCGCTGAAACGACGCGGCTTGCAGGCGACGGTCGAGGCGGCGATGTGTTACGGCCGGCCTTCGATCGCTTCGGCCGTGGAAAAACTGCACGCGCTGGAAACGACGCGCCTGGTCGTGCTGCCCGCCTACCCTCAATACTCTTCGACGACGACCGCGGCGACGTTCGACTTGATCGCCAGAGCGTTCAAGAAACGGCGGCGGTTGCCGGAAATCCGTTTCATCAGCGGATACCACGACAACGACGCCTACGTCGGGGCCTGCGCCGCACGGATTCAAGCGTGGCGGGAGCGCCACGGCGCCAGTGAAAAACTGCTGTTCTCGTTTCACGGGCTGCCCAAGAGAAACGTACTGCTGGGCGATCCTTACCAACGGCAATGCCGTGAAACCGCCGGGCTGATCGCGCGCAAACTGGGAATCGGCTGGGGGCAATGGCTGATCAGCTTTCAGTCGCGTTTCGGACGCGCCGAATGGCTCAAGCCGTACACCGACGAAACCTTGCGCACTCTCGCGCGGCAAGGCGTCAAGTCGGTGGACGTATTCTGCCCCGGGTTCGCGGCGGATTGCTTGGAGACGCTCGAAGAAATCGACATTCAGAACCGCGCTTTCTTCCTCGACGCCGGCGGCGAGCGGTTTCATTACATACCGGCGTTGAACGACGACCGCGACCACGTTGAATGCCTGAGCGCGATAGTGCAAGACGCCCTAGGAAGCAGCTTGGGAAGCAGCTTGGGAAGCAACTCGGGAAGCAACTCGGGAAACGGCCCGCCGGCCTGACCCGCGTCGCTGTTCCGGGCGCTGTTCCGGGCGCTATTCAGGTTTGATCCGCTCGACGCATTGGGCGAATTGCCTGCGCCGGTAGCCGCTAAGCCCAACGTCATCCGACAAGGTGTCGAAGCGCGCGACGTCCGACGGGCCGAGCTCAACCGTGAACCCG
>CAZKLI010000065.1:0-5344 GCA_964553575.1 uncultured Chromatiales bacterium | reverse complement strand
CTTATGAATTCCGTCGAGCGCGCATCGCCAGGCGCTCGACCTCGCGCGCGCGGTGCGCGCTCGACGGAATTCATAAGGAAGCCGAAGCACCATCGGCGGGAAGCGCGGCGATGCCGAACCGTGCTGACGTTCGTCTTTGCGCAAGGTGATTGGCGAGAGGACGGGGCGGCGCCGAAGCGAATGGATGTCCGCCGCCGGGCACGGCGGGCGTTACTCGGGGAAGTTCAATTTGAGATTTGGTTGGAGGCTGCACGAGTGCTTTGAATTCGAGCCGTCAAGTATGGAAAAGCCTTTGCTGCGCCGAAGCGCTTGGGCAGCAAGCCGGGCGTTGACGTTCTCGGGCGGGCGTCGGTTCGCCCGCTATCCAGCGAGTCTTTTCAGATAGTCCTTGACCGCGGCGGCGGGGTCGGGGTCGTCCGCGACGTCGGCGTTGACCGCGACGATATCGGCGCCGGCCGCAAGCACGCGGTCGAGGTTGTCGCGGGTGACGCCGCCGACGGCGCACACCGGAAGTCGCAGTTGCCGTTTGTAGTCACTCAGGTTTTCGAGCGTGATTTTCACCGCCTCGGGTTTGGTTTTCGAGGCGAACAACGAACCGAACGCAAGGTAGTCGGCGCCGTCTTGTTGTGCGGCAAGTGCGCGGTCAAGCGAGTCGTAGCACGAGGCGCCGATGATCATGTCGCGTCCAAGCATACGACGCACTTGTGAAACGCCGACGTCGTCTTTTCCCAAATGCACGCCGTCGGCGCCCATCATCGCCGCGAGTTCGACGTCGTCGTTGATAATCAGGCCCGCGCCGCGCGCGCGGCACACGGCGCCGAGCGCCGCGGCTTCCTTTCGCTGTGTCGCCCAATCGGCCCGCTTGTTGCGGTACTGCACGAGCGCGACGCCGCGCAACAACCAGGTCTCGGCGGTTTCGACCGGCAGGCCCGACCCTGCAATCAGGTACAGGCCGCTTAAAGCGCGACGGGGCACAGTCTTTTGGGAAATTTTCGCGCGCGGCTGCGGCTCGGTGCGTCGGCGCGTTCGAGCGCACGGGCGGTGAACTCAAGCGCCAGGGGCACTGCGTCGTCAAGCGTAGCGCCGAGCGCGAGTTGTGCGGCCAGCGCGCAAGACAAGGTGCAGCCGCTGCCGTGGAACTCGCCGGTCAACCGCGCCGCGCTGAACACCCGGCGTTCGGGCCGACCCAGCGCCTGGTACAGCGCGTGGTGCAACGTTTGCTCTTGCTTTTCTTCGCCGGTCACGAGCACCGCGGCGCAGCCTTCGTCCAATAAGGCTTGCGCAGCGGCGGCGGGCGTTGAGGCTTCGGGCACGAGCGCCGTGAGCTCCTCGAGGTTCGGAGTTGCACAGGTCGCGTGCGGCAGCAGTCGCGCCCGCAGCGCTTGCGCCGTGCCGTCGGTGCATAAAGGCTCGCCCGCGCCGTCGCGCAGCACGGGGTCAACGACGAACGGGACGTGAAGTGCCGCCGCCGCTTCGGCGACGACTTCGGCGTTGTCGGCCGAAGCGATCAGCCCGACCTTGACTGCGGCGACGTCGAAGTCCGCGATGAGCCGGGCCAGCTGAAGCGCAAGCGTTTCGGGGGGCGTCGGTGTTACCGTGATGGTTCGTACGCCGTCCTGCACCGTGTTGCAGGTCTGCGCGCAGACTGCGCGCACGCCGAGCGCCGCGGCGGTTTCGACGTCGGCTTGCAGGCCGGCGCCGCCGGTCGGATCGAAACCTGCGACGCAGAGCAAGTTGGGCGGGGAAGACTTCATTCCATGGTGAGTATGGGAAGATGATACCGTATGCCGGTATAGTACAAGCCTAGTCAACTTAAAGAAAACCGCCGCTAAAGTGCAAGCACCTTTCAAAAAATATGTTTGTCTCGTTTGCGGCTGGATTTACGACGAGGAGCGGGGGTCGCCGCAGGACGGCATCGCCCCGGGAACGCGCTGGAAGGACGTGCCCGACGATTGGGCGTGCCCCGAATGCGGCGCCCCGAAACGCGATTTCGCCCTGGTCGAAGTGGACGACTGATTGCGTGCAAGAAAATGGAGGTGGCGCCGTGTCAACGTTGATTTGCGGTTCGATTGCGTTCGACAACATCATGGTCTTTCACGGTCGCTTCCGCGACCACATCCTGCCCGACCAGCTGCACATGCTGAACATCGCGTTCTTGGTGCCGGGTATGCGCCGGGGGTTCGGCGGTTGCGCGGGCAACATCGCCTACAACCTGGGCCTGCTCGGCGGGGAGTGTTATCCGATGGGCACCGTCGGCAAGGATTTCTCGGGCTACGCCGAGTGGATGGACAGCCAGGGGATAGACCGTCGCTACGTGACCGAGCTCGAGGACCAGTACACCGCGAGCGCTTTCATCATCACCGACCTCGACGACAATCAGATCACCGCGTTTCACCCCGGCGCGATGGATCTTTGCCATCTCGGCGAGGTGCCGGCCGACCGCGGCGTCCGTTTCGGCGTGATTTCTCCGGAAGGGCGGGAAGGCATGATCGCGCACGCCGGCCAGTTCGTCGCAGCCGGCATCCCGTACTTGTTCGACCCCGGGCAGGGCACGCCGATGTTCGACGAAGACGAATTGACGCACTTTATCGAGGAATCGGACTGGCTTGCGTGCAACGAGTACGAGTCTTCATTGATAGTCGAGCGCACCGGACGATCACTCAAGGACCTCGCCAAGTCGGTGCGCGCGCTGATAGTCACCCGCGGCAAGGAAGGTTCGGTGATTTACGCCGGCGGTGATGAAATCGAAATCCCGGCGGTCGCACCGAAGCGAGCCGAAGACCCGACCGGTTGTGGCGACGCTTACCGCGCCGGGCTTCTCTACGGTTTGCAGAACGACATGGATTGGGAAACCACGGGCCGCGTCGCGTCGTTGATGGGGGCGATCAAGGTCGAGTCCCCCGGCACCCAGCAGCACACGTTCACTCCCGACGAGTTCAGCGACCGGTTTCGCGACGGTTTCGGCTATGCGCTCTAGGCCGCTCCTTGAGGTCGCTCCGACGGCTTTGAGGGACGGTCGTTCAGGAAGCGGGCGGCTTCAGCTTTTGAGCGACGTAATCCGCCAGTTGTTGGATTCGGCGTGTTCCAGAAGCCGCGGGTCGCCGTCAACGACGACCGGCACGTCCGCCCACGACAGCAACGCCAAGTCGTTGTACGAGTCGCTGTAGCACCGGCTCTTGTTGTAGGCGGGACGCTCGCGTTCACGCCATTGCCGCAGGCATTCCAACTTGCCTTCCTGATAACAAGGCGTGCCCGCGAGTTTGCCGGTGTAGCGTCCGTTCTTGCGTTCGGGCTCGGTCGCGATCAAGTGCTCGACGCCGAAACGTTCGGCGATCGGTTCGGTGATGAAGCGGTTGGTCGAGGTGATGATGACGGTGAGGTCGCCCGCCCGCCGGTGTTCGGCGACCAGCTCGAGCGCCGCCGGCTTGACCAGCGGTTCGATGATTTTCGCCGTGAACTCCTTGCGCAACGCTGCGAGCCGTTGCGGCGGAATCTTTCCCAGCGGCGCGAGCGCGAAATCAAGATAGGCGCGGATGTCCAGCCGCCCGGCGTGGTAGTCCAGGTAAAAGGCTTTGTTACGGCGTTGATATTCGTCTTTTTCAACGGCGCCGCTGTCGCACAGAAAAACGCCCCATTCAAAATCACTGTCGCCCGCAAGCAGCGTGCCGTCGAGGTCGAACAGGATTAAATCGCCGCGGTTCATCTGAAGCCTTGCTGAATCGGAAATCGTTCCGCCCGCCGGAAACCCGCGGTGTCGGACATTGTAGCCAAACGCCCGCCGTGGCGTCGGTCAGTGTGCCGGTGCACGGCGTCGCCGCCGCCGGCTCGGGGGGTGCGGGGCATGAGCCGGGCAGCGTGGCGAAGCAGCGCCGGTGCGGGCCTTTCCTCGAAAAACGCCCCCAAAAACGCCCCCAAAAACGACGGTTGGCCAAGCGGTCTGGCCGGCGAGTCTTGGCCCGGCGGGGGCGGTTCGCCGCCTTGCCCGTGTCCGCCTCGGGCGGGAGGTGAAGAGAACGGCTGCCGGAAGCGTTTTCGGCACCGCCGCCGATTGACTGAAACCCATTGTCTTCCTTATAATGCGCGGTTACCTGAAACCCGGCGTCCCGGGCTCGCCCCGGGCGTCGGGTTTCTTTGTCTTTCACAACCGGAATGAACGATGCGGCTGAAATCGCATGGCGACAATCAACCAACTGGTGCGCAAACCGAGAAAGCGCAAAACGGCCAAGAGCAACGTACCGGCGCTCGAGTCCTGTCCGCAGAAGCGGGGAGTCTGTACTCGCGTCTATACAACCACTCCGAAGAAACCGAATTCAGCTCTGCGTAAAGTCGCCCGGGTGCGGTTGACCAACAGTTACGAAGTTACAGCTTACATCGGCGGCGAAGGCCACAACCTCCAGGAACATTCAGTCGTTTTAATCCGCGGCGGGCGCGTCAAGGATTTGCCGGGCGTGCGTTATCACACGGTGCGCGGCAGTCTCGACACCCAAGGCGTCACCGACCGCAAGCAGGGCCGTTCGAAGTACGGCACCAAGCGCGCCGGCGCCTAAAGAGGAGAATCCGCCGTGCCCCGCCGTCGAGAAATTCCCAAGCGCGAGATTCTTCCCGATCCCAAGTACCGCGACGCGGTGGTCGCGAAGTTCATCAACATCGTGATGAAGCGGGGCAAGAAATCGATCGCCGAGCGGGTCGTCTATGGCGCGCTTGCACGCATGCAGGAGAAAGAGAAGGACACCGAGAAAGTCGTCGAGACTTTCAAGGTCGCGCTCGAAAACGTCAAGCCGCGGGTCGAAGTCAAATCGCGGCGCGTCGGCGGTGCGACCTATCAGGTGCCGGTCGAAGTCAGGCCGGCGCGGCAGATGACGCTGGCGATGCGCTGGATCATCGAGGCTGCACGCAAACGCCGGGCGCATTCGATGGGCGACAAGCTGGCCGACGAATTGATGGACGCGGTCGAGCACAAGGGCGCGGCGGTCAAACGCCGCGAAGACGTGAGCAAGATGGCCGAAGCCAACAAGGCTTTTTCACATTACCGCTGGTAAGCGGCCAGCAGGAGAAAATCATGTCGCGCGAAGTCCCCATCGAACGTTATCGGAACATCGGCATCATGGCGCACATTGACGCCGGCAAGACGACGACGACCGAGCGGGTGCTGTTTTACACCGGCATCTCGCACAAGATCGGCGAAGTTCACGACGGCGCCGCGGTCATGGATTGGATGGAACAGGAGCAGGAGCGGGGCATCACGATCACGTCGGCGGCGACCACCTGCTTCTGGCGGGGCATGGGCCAGGAGTTTGACGAGCATCGCATCAACATCATCGACACGCCGGGGCACGTGGACTTC
>CAZKLI010000064.1:0-8426 GCA_964553575.1 uncultured Chromatiales bacterium | reverse complement strand
CAGCCGGTTCGCCACCGCGCGCTGAAGTTTTGCATCGGCGTCATAACGCCGCGCGGCTTGGTTGAACGAACGGCGCAGCGCGGCCTTGTCAATCGAGTTCATCAATAAGCCCGCCGAGTGCGTCCACGAATTCCAAGGGGTGCGACAGAAACGGCGCGTGCCCCGCGCCGGCGACCGAGACGCAGCGTCCCCGCGGCGCAAGACGACCGCTTTGCTCGAGATTTTTGACGCTGATAATCAGGTCCTTTTCACCGGCGACGAACAACGCGGGCTTGCCGAAACTTCGCATCGCACCGCGGGCGTCGGCGGTTCTTAAAACCGCCAAACCGGCCTTGAGCTCCTCTTTGTCCCACGGCATCGCGGCGAGCGAATTCATCAGTGTACGCACGTGCTTGCGGCGCTCGCTGCCGAACAGCTGCCGCTCGATGAGCCAGCGCAACGTCGATTCGGGAGAAACGGCGAACAAACGCGCAGCCGTTTCGAACAACGCGCGGTTGATGCCGTACGGCCAATCCGCGGACGCGACGTAACGCGACCCCATGCCGACACTGACCAGAGAGCGGACGCGGTCGGGCGCGGTTTGCGCCGCGAGCTGAGCGAGCAAGCCGCCGATCGACCAGCCGACCCAGACCGCGTTGTCGGGCGCGAGCCGAAGCAAGCCGGAAACCAACTGACGCGGACGGGTGAAAGAATGCGACGAACGCAAACTGCCGCCGTGTCCCGGAAGATCAACCGTGGTCAAGCGGAAGCGGTCTTTGAGTCGCGCGACAATCCCGTCCCAGCAACGGAGGTTCATCATCCAACCGTGAATCAGGAACAGGTCGGGGCCTCGCCCGGTTTGTTCAGTGTACATCGGCGATTCCCGCAAACTTCGCGTCGGGCCGTATGAACCCCAGTATAATTGATTGCGCCATGCCTCACTTCTCCGATCTCGTCGCCGTCGGCTGCGGCTATCTCGCGGGTTCGGTGTCGTTTGCCGTCGTCGTCTGCCGCGCGCTGAGTTTGCCCGACCCACGCAGCCGCGGGTCGGGCAACCCCGGCGCGACCAACGTCGCCCGTTTGGCTGGCAAACCGCCCGCCGCGTTGACCCTGGCCGGCGACGTCGCAAAGGCGGTGGTTCCGATGCTGCTTGTACGCGCTCTGGGCTACCCTGAAACGACGGTCGCGCTGGTCGGCTTGGCCGCGTTCATCGGCCACGTCTATCCGCTGTATCACCGCTTCAGGGGGGGCAAAGGGGTCGCGACTTTTCTCGGGGTCCTGGCGGTCTTGCAGTGGCATATAGCGCTGGTCTGGATTGCGGTTTGGGCCGCCGTGTTCTTGGCCTTTCGCTACGTGTCGGCTGCGAGCGTCACCGCGTCGCTGGCGGCGCCTTTTTACGCCTGGGGGACGGCGCAGCCGCGATGGTTGATCCTGCTGATCTCGTCAGCCGCGTTGTTGATTCTGATCAGGCACGTCGAAAACATCCGCAACTTGCTCAACCACCGCGAACGGGAGAGGTAGGCGCGCCCGGCCTCCGCCGGGAAATCAACTCCAAGCTTTCGAGGTTCCAACGGGGGCGCACTTGCGGCCAGGGGGTGCTTTCCCCGCCGGATTGCAGCCGCAGCAGTCCCGCGTAAGCTATCATCACGCCGTTGTCGGTGCACAGCGCCGGGTGCGGAAAAAACACGCCGACGCCTTCGCGCCGCGCGAGCGATTCCAAGCTCTCGCGCAAGCGCCGGTTCGCGCTGACGCCGCCGGCGACCACCAACCGCTCACAGTGCGTTTGCTTCAACGCGCGCCGGCATTTGACTTCAAGCACCTCGGTCACCGCTTCCTCGAACGCGCGCGCCACGTCGGCTTTGGTTTGTTCGTCCCCGGAAACGTCGCGCAGGACGTTGCGCACGTGCGTCTTGAGGCCGCTGAAACTGAAATCGAGCCCCGGTTTGCGGATCATCGGGCGCGGAAAACCGAGGCGGCCGGTGAACCGCGCCGGATTTCCCGACCGCGCGAGTTTTTCGACTTCAGGCCCGCCCGGATAGCTCATGCCGAGCAGTTTCGCGGTCTTGTCGAACGCTTCGCCGACCGCATCGTCGAGCGTGTCCCCGAGAATCTTGTAGTCGCCGAGTTCCTTGACCAAGACCAGCTGCGTGTGCCCGCCCGACACCAGCAGCGCGACGAAAGGCGGCTCAGGTGAAGGTGCGTCGAGCAACGGCGCGAGCAAGTGCGCCTCAAGGTGGTGAACGCCGAGTGCAGGCAAACCGCGGGCCCAGGCGAGGGCGTGCCCGAGCGTGGCGCCGGTCAACAAAGCGCCGATCAAGCCCGGCCCCGCGGTGTAAGCGACGGCGTCGACCTGCCCCAAGCCGGCGCCGCCCAAGGTCTCCTCGATCAAGGGCAGCAAGCGCCGGACGTGGTCCCGCGAAGCCAGCTCGGGAACGACGCCGCCGTAAGGAGCGTGTATCTCGGTCTGGCTGAACAAGGCCTGTCCGACGACGCCGCGTTGCGAGTCAACCAGCCCGACGCCGGTTTCGTCGCAGGACGTTTCTATGCCGAGGACACGCACGAGCCGATGTTCCGCGCCGCCCCGTTCAGTACAGCGAGCGAAGAATAATCAGCAAGAGGTAAAGCACGAGCAACAAGGCCAAAGGGCTGAGATCCAAGACTCCGGCCGACGGCATGAACCGGCGCAACGGCGCAAGCACCGGTGAAGTCAAGCTGTAGAGCAAAGATATCAGCGGATGGCTGAACGCCTGAACGCCGCTCATGAACCAACTGCTGACCGCCAGAATGATCACCGAGAAAATGTAGATGTAAATCAACGTCTCACCGAGTTGAATCAAGCCGATCAGAAGCAGCGGCGCCAAAGGCCAAACCTTGCCCTGAATAAGCCCGATCAGGACAAGGCTGAGGACTTTCAGCCCGTAAGCGAGAAGCCAGCACGCGAGGTCGGCTCGGCCGACGGGCGGAATGAACCTGCGCAAGGCCCCGACCGGGCCCTCGGTCAGCTTGACGACGGCCTGCGACAATGGATTGTAAAAATCGGCCTGTACCAGCATGAACAGAAAACGCAGCAAAAACACGAGCGCGTACAAAGACAGCAGCGTGTCGGTCAGAAACAACAGAACGTTTTGAAGAACGCCGGGTTCCATCAGTCACCGCCCGAATCCCGGTCGAGCCGGCGAGAAATCTCGCGGCTGCGCCGCGCCGCCGAAGTCAACGCCCGCTCAAACGTCTCGTCTATGCCGCTTTGCTCGAGAGATTCGACCGCGCATTCGGTGGTGCCGCCTTTGGAAGTGACCTTTTCGCGCAGCGCTTTCAGGTCGGCCGAACGGTGCGCAAGCATCGAAGCGCCCAGCGCGGTTTGGACGACCAGCTTCCGCGCGGCGGCCGGATCAATTCCCAGCGCAACCGCCCCGCGCACAAGCGCTTCCATGACGCGGAAAAAGTACGCGGGCCCGCTCCCTGAAACCGCCGTGACAGAATCCATCAGCGTTTCATCCTCGATCCACGCGGTGTCGCCGACGGCCGCGAAAACGCTTTCGGCGAGATCCCGGTGCGCCCGGGAAGCGCCGACGCCGGCGTACAGAACGCTCATGCCGAGGCCGACCGCAACCGGCGTGTTGGGCATGCAACGGACCAGCGGCGGCGGATTGCGCACCCACCTTGCGACCAGGGCGCAGCTGACGCCCGCGGCCACCGAAACAAGCAAGCCGGAACGCGCCTGCAGGACGGGTCCGACCTCTTCGCACACGCTGCGCATATCTCCGGGCTTTACGCACGCAACCAACGCTTCACAATCCGCCGCGGCTTCCCGGTTCGAGGCGCGAACCGTAACACCGGGATATTTCCTTGCCAGCGATTCGGCTTTCGCCGCGTCGGCGTCGGCGACCGTCAGCGCGCCCGCGTCAAAACCGCGTTCGACCAGCCCCTGAACGAGGCTGGCGGCAAGGTTGCCGGCGCCGATGAATGAGATATTGGCCATTGGCTCACGCGGTTACACCGCGAAATTATACTTTAGGCGGACGTGCCCGAGCGCAAAACGCGCCGGCGAGCTCATGAACCGGACGGCTCAGCCCGACGAACGTGCGCGCTTGAAGATGACCCCGCAAAGCACGGTGAGCAGGATGAACAAGAGCAGGGTTTGTTGCGCGATGCTCAAGCCGAGAAAGGTCCACGCGACCTCGGCGCATTCACCGGAAGAGTTGAGAACAGTGGAAAGGGTTTTCGACAAAGGAAACGCGTCAAGCATGTAATCAAGGTCGGGAGTGCAGTCGGGCACTTCGCCGGGCGGCAGGCTTTGCAGATAAACGTGGCGTCCCGCCAGCGCGACTCCGACCGCGCCGAACGCGATATTGACCCCCGCGTAGAGCCGCTGTCCGACAAGCGCGGGGTCGTGCAGGAAAGCGGACAGGAAGACCAGCGCCATCAAAACGACGACGACGCGGTCGAGTATGCACAGGGGGCAAGGCGCGAGACCCAGGTGCTTTTCCATGAAGAAAACCGCCACGAGCAACGCGGCGACGCACAGAACGAAACCGCCGGCGTGCAAAGTGCGTGGCGTCGGTAAAGCCGGCATGAAGAAAAACGACGCGGCGCCTATTTCCAGTCTATGTCCGACCTGACGCGCAGATTGTATTCCCAAGCCTCTTCAAGCAAGCTCATCGGGCAACCTTGCCCCCGCGCGTCGCGCATGATCGCGTTGACGTCTTTCGGCAGGCATTTTCCGCCCCAGCCCCGGTCACCGTCGTATCCCGGCACGTCGCGGTGGCTGTTGCCCATTCTGGCGTCGTAATGAAACAGCTCGGACAGTTCCGCCCAGGCGGCCCGGGATCCGCTTTGACGGAACAAGTCGTAAAACTGGTTGAGAAAGCTGACTTTCACCGCGAGATACGAGTTGATCATGTATTTGACGAACGCCGCGCCGATTGCGTCGCAATAGCCGACCTTGCAAGGCGTGCAAGCGCTGTACCGTTCAAACAGATCCTGCACCGCGCGGGCGAAGTCCGGTTCGCCGCCGATAATCCTGAAAGCAGGGCTGAGAAAGTCGCGCTGGGCGTTCCTTTCGGTCAGAAACTCCGGAAGCATGACCAAGTTAAGTTGCGGATGGCGTTCGAGGTATTCGCCTATTTTTGACGGCAGCGTCGTGCTGGTGATGATCAGTATCTTGTTCTTGTCCGCATGCGGAGCAACCGCCGCGACCACTTGGTCAACGTTGGACGAATCGAAAGGGCCTCCCTGTTGTCCCGGGTCAAGTTTCTGCGGCGTCGGCACCGAGACAAAAGTAAAGTCGCTCGCCCGCCAGACGTCCTCGACGGAACGCTTGAAACGTTGCGATTGTTGCGGGGAGTACAGCGGGTCGAAAACATGCAGGGAGGCTTTATCCTCGAATCCCTTGCAGATTGCCTTACCGACGGTGCCGTAACCGACAATACCGATGTCCATGGGCGGCTATTCTACACAAACGCGCCGGGGGCGCTCTTCCAGGGGAAGCTCTTTCCAGAACGTCCGGCGACGGCGCGGGGACTGACCCCCCTGCCCGTCATCTTGTTACGCCCGGTTGCTCGAAAGCGGCAAGCACCGCGGTAAAGCATTCAGACGGCGGCACCGCCGTTTATCACGGGACAATCGTTACCGAAGATAAGGGGCTCAGCCAAACCGCGGGCGGGTTCATCCGGCGGCAGTGCGCCGTCGCGTCAAGCGTCCCAATCGAGCGCGCCGCCCGTCTGATACTCGGTGACGCGGGTTTCGAAGAAGTTCTTTTCCTTTTTCAGGTCGAGCGTCTCGGACATCCAGGAAAACGGATTGGTCACACCCGGAAACTGCTCGGGCAAACCGATTTGGACAAGTCTCCGGTTGGCGATGAATTCGACGTACTGCTTGAACAAGCTCGCGTTCATTCCCAACATGCCGCGGGGCATCGTGTCCTCTGCGTAAAGCTTTTCGTGCTCCACGCCGTCAAGGATCAATTCGACGATTTCTCTTTTGAATTCGTCGGTCCACAGGTGAGGGTTTTCCAGCTTGATCTGGTTGATTACGTCGATGCCGAAATTCATGTGCATGGACTCATCGCGCAGGATGTACTGGAATTGCTCGGCGACGCCCGTCATCTTGTTACGCCGCCCCATCGACAGAATCTGCGCGAATCCGACGTAAAAGAAAATCCCCTCGAACACGACGTAGAAAGCGATGAGGTCGCGCAACAAGCGTTGGTCGGTCTCGGGGGTGCCGGTTTTGAACGCGGGGTCACCGAGACTCTGCGTGTAAGGCAGCGCCCACTCGGCCTTGCGCGCGACCGACGGCAATTCACGGTACATGTTGAAGACTTCGGCTTCATCGAGCCCCAAGGACTCTATGCAGTATTGATAAGCGTGGGTGTGGACCGCTTCCTCAAAGGCTTGGCGCAACAGATACTGCCTGCATTCGGGGTTGGTGATGTGGCGATAGACCGCAAGCACGAGGTTGTTTGCGACCAGTGAATCCGCGGTTGCAAAGAAGCCGAGGTTGCGCTTGACCACTCTGCGTTCGTCTTCGGTCAGACCGTCGGCGCTCTTCCACAAAGTGATGTCGGCGCTCATGTTGATTTCCTGCGGCATCCAATGGTTGTTGCACGCCGCCAGATATTTGTCCCAAGCCCACGTGTACTTGAACGGCACCAGCTGATTGAGGTCGGCGCGGCAGTTGATGACCTGCTTGTCATCGACACAAACGCGCGCGGCGCCCATCTCGATTTCCTCAAGCCCGGTCGCGCCGCCTTCATTTCCGGCGGCGTCGTGCGGCCGAGCGATGCCGCCGTCATACAACGGCGGCACGGACACGCCGGCTTCAGGCTCAAGCGCTGCGCCGCCGGGTATCAGCGCCGCAGCCTCCTTGCGGATGGACAACGGGTCTTCCCAATTCAGTTGCATGATGGTTTTCTCCTGTGTGATGCCGCCGGCGTTATTGCCGCGGATTTATTGGCACGCCTCGCACTCGGGGTCAAAAACCGAACAGGCGTCGGACGCGCCGTTGCCGTTGGCGCCGTTGCTCACTTTGACGGCGTTCAATTTGCTTTCCGCCGTCTCCATGGTGCTTTTCTCGACGTGGCTCGCACCCAGCGACCGCAGGTAGTAAGTGGTTTTCAACCCCTTGACCCACGCCAATTTATAGAGGTTGTCCATCTTCGCGCCCGACGGTTCGCTCATGTACAAATTCAGAGACTGCGACTGGTCTATCCATTTTTGCCGGCGCGAAGCGGCCTCGACCAGCCACCGGGGGTCTATCTCAAACGCCGTCGCGTACAGCCGCTTGAGCTCATCGGGGATGCGGTCGATGCTTCGCACGCTGCCGTCGTAATACTTAAGGTCGTTGACCATGACCTCGTCCCACAGATCAAGCGCTTTCAAATCCTCGACCAAGTGGGGGTTGACCACCGTGAATTCGCCGGACAAATTCGATTTGACGAACAGGTTCTGGTAAGTCGGCTCGATGCTTTGCGTGACGCCGCAGATATTGGAAATCGTCGCCGTCGGTGCAATCGCCATCGTATTGGAGTTGCGCATTCCGTATTGCTTGACGTCTTCGCGCAATCCATCCCAGTCGAGGGTGGACGAGACGTCAATGCTGACGTAGTCGCCGCGTTCCTCGGACAATGACTGAATCGAGTCGATCGGCAACACCCCGCGGCTCCACAACGAACCGTCGAAGCTTGAATAGGCGCCGCGCTCCCGGGCCAGTTGGTTGGAAGCCTTGATTGCAAAATAACTCACGGCTTCCATCGCGCGGTCGGCGAAAGCCACCGCTTCTTCGCTGGAATAAGGAACGCGCAAGGCGTAGAGCGCGTCCTGAAAACCCATGATGCCCAGTCCAACCGGGCGGTGACGCGCGTTGGAAACCCGCGCTTTCCCGATGCTGTAGAAATTGTAATCAATGACGTTGTCGAGCATGCGCATCGCAACGGTGACGGACTTCTCCAACTTGTCCATCATCAATCCGTCGCCGTCCACGTGCGCGGCGAGGTTCAAGGAGCCGAGGTTGCACACCGCAATTTCTTCGTCCGAAGTGTTCAGGGTGATTTCGGTGCACAGGTTGGACGAGTGCACCACACCGACGTGCCGTTGCGGCGAACGAAGGTTGCAGGCGTCCTTGAAAGTCAACCACGGGTGCCCGGTTTCGTACAGCATGTTCAGCATCTTGCGCCACAAGTCCACGGCTTTGACGCGCCTGAAGTTGGTGATCTCTCCCCGGTCGGCCATCTCTTCGTATTCAAGGTAGCGCCGTTCAAATTTTTTGCCGTACAGATTGTGCAGGTCGGCAGCGTCGTCGGGCGAAAACAGCGTCCATTCGGCGTCTTCCGCAAGGCGCTTCATGAACAAATCCGGGACCCAATTCGCGGTGTTCATGTCGTGGGTGCGGCGCCGGTCGTCGCCGGTGTTCTTGCGCAGTTCCAGGAATTCCTCGACGTCGAGGTGCCA
>CAZKLI010000063.1:0-13541 GCA_964553575.1 uncultured Chromatiales bacterium | reverse complement strand
GGTTGCGGTGTCGGTGGAGGTGGAGGCGACGGCGGGGATTGCTTTGGGGCCGTTGCCGAGTCTGGAGTTGAAAGCGGCGACGCCGCGGGCGGCTGCGGTGCTCCCCGAAGTGTCGGTGTCGCTGACGCCCTCGGAGGCGTTGGTGCTGGAGTCGGGCAGCGTGTTCGAAAGCAACGGGGAAGTGATTTTGCGTCTGGAGCGGGGCGAATTGCCGCCGGTGCAGTCGGTGTCGCTCAGGGTGCGGTTGGATTCCGCCGCCGGTTTGTCCTTGTCGCAGACCGGACCGCCCTCGGTTCAGACCGACCTGTCGTTGAACGCGGCAAACGAGCGGGCCACGGTGACGGTGAGTGCGATGCCCAACGTGACAGGGACGGGCACGTTGACGGTGACAGCGACGGCGGGCGCGCGGTTGCGTTCGGAACCGTCGCTGGCGATCACGGTGACGACGCCGCGGGTGACGGCGTGGTTTGAACCGGCGCCGCTGAGGTTTGAACCGGGAGAGGGTGGGGTGGTCACCGTGCGTTTGTGCCGGCCCGGCCGGTCCGAAGTGGCTTCCTGTGAAAGCGCTGATTATCCGCTGGTGCAGGGTCAGGACGTCGAACTGGAAGCGTCGGCGAGCGAGGGCCTTGTTTTCGTGCCGGGCGCAGGCGGTGTCACGATCGAAAACGGCGTGGCGACGCTGGCTTTCGGCGGGGGCAGGGAAGAGGTTGAAATGACGGTTGAGTTCGTCTCAGGCGTGAGGGAGGGTGAGTTGGGTTTGAGGGCGGTGAGGGGGGTTGTTTTGGTGAACGCTGCGGGCGCTCCGGTGGAGACGGTGGCGTTGCAGGTGTCGGCGCCGAGCAGCGGCACCCGGTTGCGAATTCGGGTGTTTCTCGAGGGCGCGCTGGAGTAGACGTCGGTTTCACGCTGATTTCGGGCCGGTTTTGGAAAGGTGGATTTGAAGGGCGCGGAACTTGCAGGTTCGGCTTGACGCCTTGCCGCTACGCTCCTTAATGTAATGATTGCAACGTTTGCGTCGAGCGGGTTCACCGATTGGCGCCTGATTTTGTCTCATGTCTGCTGAACCAGTACATAAGGTTGATTCCGACCGCGTATGCGGTTATGGTTGCGCCTCACGTTTCACCCGGCTCTCTTCAGGCTGCGTGGCGTCGAAATCCTAACGAGCCTTCCGGCGGAAAACGCGCTCCTCGTTGAACCCAACTTTCTGAAAAAGAATGCACCGAATGAAACCGCTGATGTCTTTGTCCTTGTTTGCAAGCGTTGCGTTCGCAACCGTCGCCGCGGCTGAGGGCGACCCTGAAAGAGGCAAGACAAAAACCGCGCAATGTGTCGCCTGCCACGGGCAGGACGGCAACAGCACCAACCCGCTGTGGCCGAAAATTGCAGGCCAGGCGCCGCAGTATATTTACAAGCAGCTGCAAATGTTCAAGCAAAACCAGCGCGTCAATCCACTGATGAATCCGCAGGCGGCGGCGTTGTCCGACCAGGACATGCACGATCTCGCCGCGTACTATTCATCGCAGACCGCGTCGCCGGGTGCGACCAACGAAAAAATGATTGAGCTCGGCCAAGCCGTCTATCGGGGCGGCAATCCTGAAGAGGGCGTGCCTGCGTGCATGTCGTGTCACGGCCCCCGGGGCAACGGCAACCCCGCGGCCCTTTTCCCGCGCCTGTCCCATCAACACGCCGCCTACGTCGCGCAGCGCCTGCGGAATTATCGCGACGGCAAGGAAACCTACCCCGGCGCCGAAGTGATGAGCGGCGTGGTCAAACGTCTGACCGACGAAGAAATCGAAGCGGTCTCCGAATATGTGCAGGGACTCCATTGACGCCGTGAAGACGTCCCGACGCATCTTCTTGCTTTGTGCGACGGCCGCGCTTGCGTTCGTCGTCACGATGGTGCAGGTGCAAGCGCAGACGTTCAGCGAAGGACGTCACTACACGGCCGTGCCCCGCCCGGTGCCGGTGCAGGTTCCGGAAGGCAAGGTCGAAGTGCGGGAGTTCTTCTGGTACGGCTGCCCGCACTGCTACACACTGGAGCCGCACATCAAGAGCTGGAAAAAGCCCGCGGCGGTCGAGTTTGTAACAACGCCGGCGTTACTCGGGAAAACATGGGTTGACCACGCCTACGCGTATTACACCCTGAAAGCGCTGGGGCGGCTTGAAGAACTTCATTCGGTGTTGTTCGACGCCGTTCACGCGAGAAAAAGACGGGTTTACAGCCTCAACGAAATCGCGGCTTTCTTTTCCGGATACGGCATCGAGCCGGATAAATTCAAGGAGACGGCGAAATCATTCCTGGTCGAAACCCAAGTCAAACGCGCCGAACGGTTGGGGAGAACTTACGGTATCAGCGGCGTCCCGTCTTTTGTGATCAACGGCAAATACATTACCTCGCCCAGCATGGCCGGCAGTTACGAAGACTTTTTCAAGATCGTTGATTATCTCGTAGCCAAAGAAAGTAAAGAAAGCGCCAAAAAAAGCGAAAGGCAATCTTGACGCGACGCTAAAATCGCGCCCGCCACGGCGGTCACACTTTCTTCTTTGATCCTGCCCTTGAAAGCCTTTTCTTGGGAGAGAGACGGGTTTCTTTGGACGTCAGCCCGTACGCGCGGACTTTCGAACGTAACGTGCTGCGACTTAGCCCGAGCAATTCGGCGGCGCGGCTTTGGTTGAATTCCGTGAACCTTAAAACGTAACTCAGCAGTTTCTTCTCGACGTGCTCAAAAACCAACTTGTGCAAGCGTCCCGTATCGTGTCCCGCCAGCAATTTGAAATAGTCATCCAGGGCGGCTTCAAGCGATTTATCAAGATTCTCGAAGTTGCTTTTTCGCCGGGGTTTGGAGCGGAACGACGTGACACGTTTTTTCCTGGCGGGCGTCATTGCGATATCGGCTCAGCGGCGATCAGCGGCGGACGTCGAAACTTGCGGCATCACCCGCGTCGTCGGCCGATGCAAGTTTCTCGACGATTGCGGTGACGGCGGCGCCGGGAGGCCCTTCACGGCATTGTTCTATCAGTTCGCGCACTTTCTCCTGCGGCCCGACAAAGCACGCTGATACGTTGCCGTCGGCGTCGTTTTTGACCCAGCCGCGCACGCCAAGACGCACCGCGAACGCGCGCGTCCACGCACGATAACCGACGCCCTGCACCTTGCCCTCGATGCGGCAAAGAATACGTGTTTCGTTGTCAGTCATCTGCAAATTTCAATCGGCAAACCCACCGAGAACCGCGCCTTGAACTCATCGGCTTTTCGACTGCCGATCGACGGGATTCTGAACGGATAAACAACGAGACCAAAGCTCGCTTTCTCGAACGCCTCTGAGTTTACCACTTTGCTTACTTGCGCTTGCGCCGCGAACCGCTGCGCCGCTTGTCCGGGCTTGTCCGCGGTAAAGGCGCGACGCAAACCGGACAGCGCTTCGTCGCATGAGGGAGGTCAGTGCGACAATCTTTTTTCCAGATAGTGGATGTCGAGCCCGCCCGCGGTAAAAGCCGCGTCGTTCATTAGTTCATGATGCAGTTCAACGTTGGTCTTGATGCCGGCAATGATGATTTCTTCAAGCGCGTTTCTCATGCGAGCAACGGCGGTGGCGCGGTCGTCCCCGTAGGCAATCAGCTTGGCAATCAAGGAATCGTAATACGGCGGCACGACGTAGCCGGTGTAGAGGTGGGAATCCACGCGGATACCCGGCCCGCCCGGCGCGTGAAACAGCTCGACCTTGCCCGGGGACGGCGCGAAACCAGCCTGAGGGTCTTCGGCGTTGATGCGGCATTCGATCGCGTGCCCTTGAAACCGAACGTCGTTCTGCGTGAAACCGAGCTTCTCGCCCGATGCAACCCGCAGCTGCTCTTTTACGATGTCAACGCCGGTGATGAGTTCCGAAACCGGATGCTCGACCTGCACGCGCGTGTTCATCTCTATGAAATAGAAGTTGCCGTCTTCATAGAGGAACTCGAAAGTACCCGCGCCGCGATAACCGATTTCGGCGCAGGCTTTAACCGCACGCGTGCCGATTTCCCGGCGGCGTTTTTCACCGAAGTCCGGTGCCGGCGCCTCCTCGATCATTTTTTGGTGGCGGCGCTGCATCGAACAGTCGCGTTCGCCGAGGTGCACCACGTTGCCGTGACCGTCGGCGAGCACTTGAATTTCAATGTGGCGGGGCTTTTGCAGAAATTTCTCCATGTAAATCGTATCGTCGCCGAACGCGGCCAACGACTCGGAGCGCGTCAACATCAAAGCGTTGGTCAACGCGCCTTCGCTGTGCACGACGCGCATGCCCCTTCCGCCGCCGCCGCTTGCCGCCTTGATGATGACCGGATAACCGATTTCCCGCGCAACCGCAAGATTTTCAGCGGGGTCGTCGCCGAGGGAGCCGTCCGAGCCCGGCACGCATGGAATACCGGCTTCTTGCATCGCGCGACGGGCTGAAATCTTGTCACCCATCAGGCGGATGGTCTCGGGTTTGGGGCCGATGAAAACAAAGCCGCTCGATTCGACTTGCTCGGCGAAAGCTTCGTTCTCGGCGAGAAAGCCGTAACCGGGGTGAATCGCCATCGCGTCGGTCAGCTCGGCGGCGCTGATAATCGCGGGGATGTTCAGATAGCTAAGATTTGATTGCGCGGGCCCGATGCACACCGACTCGTCGGCGAGCTTGACGTGCTTGAGGTCCACGTCGGCTTCGGAATGCAGCGCGACGGTCTTGACGTCAAGCTCTTTGCACGCACGCAGGATGCGCAGCGCAATCTCCCCTCGGTTGGCGATGACGACTTTGTCGAACATAAGCGGCGAGGCGCACACCCACTCCGCTTAGGGTTGAATGACGGCGATGGGCTGACCGAACTCGACCGGTGCACCGTTCTCGACCAAGAATTTCTTCAGCGTGCCGGAAACAGGCGCCTCGATCTGGTTCATCATCTTCATCGCTTCGATGATGCACAGCGTCGCGCCGGCCTCGACGGAGTCGCCTTCCTGAACGAACGGCGCCGCGTCAGGCGACGACGCGCGATAAAAAGTGCCGACCATCGGTGATTTGACGACTTCACCGCCTTCACCGGAAACGTCTCCGTCTCTGGCGGGCGTCTGCGCAGGCGGCGCGGCGGGCGTCTGTGCAGGCGGCGCGGCGGCGACGTATTGCTGTTGCGGCTGCGGCACACTGCTGCGACGGCTGATGCGCACCGATTCCTCGCCTTCGTGGACCTCGATTTCTTCGACGTCCGATTCTTCGAGCAACTCGATCAGCTTCTTGACTTTGCGTAAATCCACGGGCTCCTCACTTTGCTGCCAGACGAAGCGCGGCAAGAACCGCGAGCTCATAACCTTGCGCACCGAGGCCGGAAACGATTCCGACGGCGACGTCCGACAGGTAGGAGCGCCGGCGAAAGGTTTCGCGTGCAAAGACGTTCGACAGATGCAATTCGATAAACGGCTTGGACACGCTCAACAACGCGTCGCGCAGCGCGACGCTGGTGTGGGTGAACGCGCCGGGATTTATGACGATGAAGTCTGTGCCGTCGTCCATCGTCCGGTGGATACGCTCGATCAGCTCGGCTTCGCCGTTCGACTGAAAATGATCGAGCGTTGCGCCGGCGGCTTCGGCGGTTGCGCGTGCGCGCGCGACGACGTCCTCAAGCGTGTCCCGACCGTAGATCTCGGGTTCACGGCGCCCCAGCAGGTTCAAGTTAGGGCCGTTCAAGAGCAGGATTCGGGACATGGGAACTGGTGCCTCCTACTTTGGAGTGTACAGGGAAGTGCGCGATATTACAAGATTTTAGCTTCTTTTACGCGGAAATAAGGGCAAATACGTCACTCGACGTTCCTTTCCCACGGTCATTGGGACAATACATGGCGGTGAAAACCGGCTTAGGCGCGATGGCTTCAGGGGGGCAAGCACCGACCCGGCAAATTCCGCGCGTAACCCCTTGGCTGCAAGCCGCACTTCATGGAGACCCGGCTACTCAAGACATGGTTTGTCAAATCGCTGAGGCTTCTTTATATCCTGCACTAAAAAGGGGTGGCGCTTGCGGAAGCTGTAAGGAAACAAAAATCGTAAGCGATGGCATATCGCACGTGCCAGTATGTAAAGTCTGGACGGTTGCGCCACAAGGCTGGTGCCGTATATGGGAAAAACCCAAGGCCTTTTAACGGCGAAAGCATGAGGGGTGCCCCGGTACAATATCTCCATGTCTATTGTTCTGCCGACAACGTAAGGAACCAATTCCGACAAAAAGCGCCGGGCGCACGCTGGGGTGATGATGTACCCTATAGACATATAGTTACACTTATGGTGGGTCCATTTTCTCACGATCCTGACGTAATGATCAGAATAGCTTTCGTAAAAACCGATACTGCCGGGCCACAAATGAAGGAAGTCCGCAGTCTCCGGCCACTCTATTCCGTCAAATTCGATTTCAGGGTTTATCAAAGCGTCATCTTCCACAATCATGCAAGCCTCATCATCGGGGAAATGAAGACACTGTTTCCAGACGCTAATGTGTGAAAACGCGTTGGCAACGCGGCCTATTTCCACGGGCTGGGTGACCTGGTCGGATTGACGCAGCATCGGATCGTACTTTTGCCTGAAATTTCTCGCGTGCCGTTCCAGCCCCAGCCGCAGTTTCAGTCGAACCCAGCGGGACCGGTCATCTATAATCATCCGCCGGTATTTGGAGCTTTCCCTCAGGTCCAAATGGTTCTTATTGATTCCCCTGTAAAAAATGGGCGGCGGGCGTTTCGGCCAGCTTTCAAACTGCTTCTCGAAAACCTTGCGCCGTTTCTTCCCCAGACCCGGAGGATTAACGACAAAAATGCAGGAGACGGCGCGTTTCATGGCGCGGTATTCTACACGACCGAGGCTCGACGAAAGCGGGAGAGCCTGCGTTTCCGATCATAAATCACCACCGAGGGGTTCTTGCCTGCACGTGCAATATGCGCACAGCCCGTCGGATTGTGCACCCTGAGCCGACAAAGGGCCGACGATGACACCGGGCGTCTGCAACGAGTCCGCGGGACGGCGAAACCAAGCGGAACAGGTTGACTCCGGGGGCAAAGCCGAGTACTTTTGCGCCCTTGCCCGCCCGTGCGTACGCCGCACGCAATCGGTGCGAGGAAAAAATGAAACGGACGTTCCAACCCAGCACGCTCAAGCGCAAACGCAAACACGGCTTCCGCGCCCGCATGCAAACACGCGCCGGACGGGCGATTCTCAATGCGCGCCGCAGAAAGGGCCGGAGCCGACTCATTCCCTAAGGCCGGATTGCGGGGCGAAGCTGCACGGTGAGGCAAGTCCTTCCGGCCACGTCGCCCTTGCTCCGCCCCAATCGGCTCCGCCCCGACCGGCGGCAAACAACGAGGCGGTCTTTTGCACGATTTCAAAGCCCGTTTTGGATGGGGACTCCGCCTGCACCGCGCCGTCGAATTTAAAGCCGTTTTCGCAGACAAGCGATACCGGCCGATTCGCACACCGATGTTCAGCGTTTATCGTCGGCCCAACAGCTGCGGGCGTCCCCGGCTCGGTCTGGCGATTTCGCGGAAAGCCGCAAAAAAAGCGGTTGACAGAAACCGCATAAAACGCAGCGTCAGAGAAAGCTTCAGACAACAAGTGCGCACTTTGCCCGACATGGATTTTGTCGTTACCTGTTCCGGGCGAAGCGGCGTGAAAACATCTGAAGAAACATCCTTGATGCTGATGCAAATCTGGAGAGAGGCGGCTCGACGTGGCTAGCACGCGCCTTTTCCTTTACGTCTCTCTGGCTTTTGTCTCGCTGCTGCTGTGGGAACGCTGGCTTGACTGGAATCGCCCGCCGGCGCCGCAAGCCGAATCCACCGATGCACCCGCCGCGCCGGCGCCCGGCGCACAACCGGCCCTCGAACGAGCCGACGGGCCGGACGACGTTCCCCCCGCGGCGCAGGGCGACACGTCCCGGGCGCAAGCGGCGCCCGGCGAGGCCAAGTCGGCGGATTCGCCGGTCCATAGCGAGGTGACGGTTGAAACCGACCTGTTTTTGATCGATCTCGGCTTGCGCGGCGGGGACGTCCGCCGCGTGGACCTGAAACAGGTGCCGGTGAACGTCAACGACCCGGACACGCCGTTTCGCCTGCTCGATAACCGCAACGGCGTCTATCTGGCGCAGACGGGGCTGTTGCACGACCATTTGCCGGGAATTCCGGACCCGGCGGGTCTCGCACCGTCGCATCACGCGGACTACGCCAGCCCGCGCGACCGCTACCGGCTCCCAGACGAAGAAGATCTGCTGCGCGTGCCGCTGACCTGGCGCGGCAACGACGTAGAAATCGAAAAAACCTACGTCTTCCGCCGCGGCAGTTATCTGGTCGAAATCGAACACGCGGTGCGCAACCGCGGCTCACAAGCCTGGGTCGGGCGGCAATATGCGCAACTGCGGCGCGCTTCTCCGTCGGACGACGGCTCGCCGTTGCTCTACACGTTCACCGGCGCCGCCTACTACGACGGCAAATACAACAAGATCGCTTTTGACGAAATCGCCGAAGAACCGTTGTCGCAAACCATCGGCGGCGGCTGGGCCGCGATGCTGCAACACTACTTCGTCAGTGCGCTGATTCCCGCCCCCGAAACGCAAAACGACTACTACACGAAAGCGGTGCGCGGCGTGGGCCGTACCGAATATCTTATCGGGATGCGCTCGCCGCCGTTGACGGTCGCCCCCGGCGCCGACGGGCGGTTTTCCATCCATTTATACAGCGGGCCGAAAATCCAGCACGACCTTGAAACCATCTCGGCCGGCCTTGAGCTCACGACGGACTACGGCATCTTCACGGTCATCTCGAAGCCGCTGTTTTGGCTGCTCGACAAGATTCACTCGGTGCTCGGCAACTGGGGATGGGCGGTCGTGGTGCTGACGCTTCTGATCAAACTGGTGTTCTACAAACTCTCGGAAGCCAGCTATCGCTCGATGGCGAAGATGCGCAAGTTCCAGCCGCAACTGATGACGCTGCGTGAACGTTACAAGGAAGACCGCCAGCGCCTAAGCCAGGAGATGATGAAGCTTTACCGTCAAGAAAAGGTCAACCCGCTCGGCGGATGCCTGCCGATTCTCGTGCAAATCCCGGTGTTCATCGCGCTGTACTGGGTTCTTCTCGAAAGCGTCGAGCTGCGCCAGGCGCCGTTCATATTGTGGATTAACGACTTGTCGGTGCGCGACCCGTATTTCGTGCTGCCTTTGCTGATGGGCGCAACGATGCTCGTGCAACACAAGTTGAACCCGACGCCGCCCGACCCAATCCAGGCCAAAATCATGATGGCGCTGCCGATCGTGTTCACTTTCTTCTTTGCGTTCTTCCCGTCGGGACTGGTGCTGTACTGGTTCATCAACAACCTGCTCTCGATCGCTCAGCAGTGGGTAATCACCCGCCGGGTGCTGGAGAAAAAGGCCTGAGCGCACGCGCGTTTCCGCGATGTCCGCGATAGACGCCGGCGATACCATCGTCGCGATAGCCACACCGCCGGGACGCGGCGCAATCGGCGTCGTGCGCGTCAGCGGCCCGCAAACCGAATCGATCGCGCGCGAACTGCTCGGACGCACGCCGCCGCCGCGTCACGCCGGTTTTCGACGCTTTCTCGGCGCCGACGGCGAAGTGCTCGACGAAGGCGTCGCGTTGCTGTTCAAAGCGCCCGCGAGCTTCACCGGCGAAGACGTGCTCGAGCTTTACGCACACGGCAGCCCGGTGGTGCTCGACCGGCTCGTCGCACGCGCCGTCGAACTCGGTGCACGCCCTGCCGGGCCCGGAGAATTCAGCCGCCGCGCGTTCCTGAACGGCAAGTACGATTTGGCGCAGCTTGAAGCGGTCGCCGACCTGATCGCCAGCGCCGGCGTCGCGGCGGCGCGGTGCGCACAACGTTCCCTACGGGGAGAGTTTTCGTCGCAAGTGCGCGCTTTATGTGACGCACTTGCCGAGTTGCGCGCTCAAGTCGAAGCTTCCCTGGACTTTTCAGACGAAGACATCGCTCCCGCGCAAAGCGGCGAACTTGCCGAATCGTTGCGCGAGTTGTCCGCGCGCCTCGTTGCACTGCATCAACGCGCCCGCCGCGGCGCGGTGCTGCGCACCGGCGCCGAAATCGTCATCGCGGGCCAACCGAACGTCGGCAAGTCGAGCCTTCTGAACCGCCTGGCCGGACGCGAAGAAGCCATCGTCAGCGAGCTTGCCGGCACCACGCGCGACGTGCTCAAAAGCGACGTGCTGATCGGGCGGCTGCCCGTGCGCATCTTGGACACGGCGGGTCTGCGCACGGCGGGCGATAGAATCGAACAAGAGGGCGTGCGCCGCGCGCGCGCCGCGTGCCGCCACGCCGACCTCGTGCTGCTGGTCGTGGATGCACGCACCGGCATCGATGAAATCGAAAAGCGCCTGGTTGCGGAGTTCGACGACGACGGCGTGCCGTGGCTCGCGGTGCACAACAAGCAAGACCTGGTTTCCGGCGGCGCGAGCGACGACGAACGGCGCGTATCGGCCAAGACCGGCGCTGGAATTGACGCGCTGGCCGAGCAAATCGCAGCCCGTTTGAGCGGAACCGACGCGGGCGACGCCGACGACGCAGTCATCGCCAGGCGGCGGCATCTCGCTGCGTTGGCCGAAGCCCAACGCGCCGTCGAGGAGGCCGGCGAACGGCTTGCGGAAAACGCGCTCGAGCTGGCCGCCGAGAATCTGCGCAACGCACAGCAGGCGCTGGGCGCGATTACCGGCGCGCGCACGACCGAAGATTTGCTGGAAGACATTTTTTCCCGATTCTGTATCGGCAAGTGACGCGATAAACAACGTGCAAATCAAGCCGCCGAGTCTCCGCGGCAACCCCGGAAAACCCCGGAAAATCCGCCGACAGGTGCTAGAATTGCGGTCTTTTCAACGGGAAACCAGCCATGAGACGCGAATGCACTTATGACGTCATCGTCATCGGCGGCGGGCACGCCGGCGTCGAAGCCGCCTCGGCCTCGGCACGAGCGGGAGCCGCCACCTTGTTGCTGACGCACAATGTCGAGACCATCGGCCAGATGAGCTGCAACCCGGCAATCGGCGGCATCGGCAAGGGACATCTCGTCAAGGAAATAGACGCCCTCGGCGGCGCGATGGCACGGGCGGCGGATTGCGCGGGCATCCACTTCAGAACGCTGAACACCAGCAAGGGCGCCGCGGTGCGCGCGACCCGGGCCCAGGCCGACCGGCAGCTGTATCGCGCCGCGATTCGCCGTCTCGTCGAATCGCAACCCCGGCTCTTCGTGTTTCAACAGGAAGCGGACGACCTGATCGTCGCGGGCGACCGCGTCACCGGCGTCGTCACCCGTATGGGACTACGCTTCACCGCACAAGCGGTGGTGCTGACGACGGGAACGTTCCTCGGCGGGCGTCTGCACGTCGGCAACAACAGCTGCCGGGGAGGCCGCGCCGGCGACGCGCCGGCAAACACGCTGGCGGCGAGACTGCGCGAGATGCCGTTCGACGTCGGGCGGTTGAAAACCGGCACCCCGCCGCGTCTCGACGGCCGCACGGTGGACTATTCACAACTCGAAGTGCAGCCGAGCGACAAGCCGGAACCGGTGTTCTCGTTCATCGGCGCACGCGACCAGCATCCCCGTCAAACGCCGTGCTACATCACCCACACCAATGAGAGGACGCACGAGATCGTCCAAGCCGCGCTTGCGCAATCGCCGACGTTCTCGGGTGCGGTCAAATCGGCGGGGCCGCGCTATTGCCCGTCGATCGAAGACAAGGTCACCCGTTTCTCCGACAAGGCCGCGCACCGGATATTCATCGAACCCGAAGGACTCGACGTTTGCGAGATTTACCCCAACGGTATCTCGACCAGTCTGCCGTTTGAAACGCAGCTCGAGATGGTGCGTTCGATCAAAGGGTTTGAACGCGCCCATATAACGCGCCCGGGTTATGCAATCGAGTATGACTACTTCGACCCGCGCGGCTTGCACCCGAGCCTTGAAACCAAACCGTTGCGCGGGCTGTTCTTCGCCGGACAAATCAACGGCACCACCGGCTACGAAGAAGCGGCGGCGCAGGGACTGGTCGCCGGCGTCAACGCCGCGCGGCAGGTGAAAGAGCTCGGCCCGTGGCGCTTGAGACGCGACGAAGCGTATATCGGGGTGCTCGTGGACGACTTGGTGACCCGCGGAACCACCGAACCGTACCGCATGTTCACCAGCCGCGTCGAATACCGCCTGTTGCTGCGAGAAGACAACGCCGACCTGCGCCTGACGCCCGTCGGGCGCGATCTGGGGCTGGTGGATGAGGCGCGCTGGGCCCGGTTTTCCGCCAAGCGCGACCACCTCGAAAAAGAGCAAGCCAGGTTGCGTCGCGCGCAGATCGCGCCCACCCGTGAAGTGCTTGCGCGGCTTGCGCAGCGAGGCGTCGAACTGAAGCAGCCTTGCAGCGCCGAAGCTTTCCTGCAGAGGCCGGGCACGGACTATGCGCTGGCGCTGGCGCTCGCCGGGCTAAACGAGGTCGCCCCCGATCAGACGCGGTGCCACGCCGACGACAACGCCGCGGTCATCGAGCAGATTGAAATTCAGGCGCGCTACGCCGGTTACGCCGAAAACCAGCGCCGCGAGATACGGCGTTTGCAGGCTTACGAGCAGCGTGAAATTCCCGCCGACTTCGACTACGCCGATTTGGCGGGTTTGTCCCACGAGCTCAAGGAAAAGCTGGTGCTGTTCCGTCCCGCGACCATCGGCCAGGCAAGCCGGCTCGAAGGCATGACGCCTGCCGCGATGTCGCTGCTGCTGGTGCATCTTGAAGGCGGGCTGCGCAGGAGGCGCGCATGAGACGCCGGCTGCTTGCGCCGGCGGCGTTGCTGCTCGTCACGACGCCGCTGATTGCCGCGGGCGCCGAGTCCAGCGGCGTCGTTCACGTCAAAAGCCGCCACAGCGTCGAAGACACGGTCGAACGGGGGCGGCGCATGATCGAAAGCCAGGGGCTGCGCATGTTCGGTGTGGTCGATCATCAGGACGAAGCAAAAAAGGCCGGGGAGACACTTTTGCCGACCCGCGTTTTGGTGTTCGGCAATCCGCGGCTCGGCACGCAAATCATGCGGAACAACCGCGTATCCGGCCTTGACCTGCCGATGAAACTGCTGGTGTGGGAAGCCGCGGACGGCGTCGTATGGATTACGTATCACCGTGCCGACGAGCTCGCACAACGCCACGGTTTTGCACCCGGCGACAAACGCTTCGCCAAAATCGGCGCGGCGCTGAAAGACCTCGCGAAAGCCGTGGCGCGCTGATGCTTAAAACCCGCTGCGGCGCCTGAAGAAACTTTGCCGAGCACCCGTGTCAACGAGTCGGCCAACGCGCTGAGAAGCGGGTTGGCGGACCTCGGTGTCGAAGCACGCACCGCGCAAATCGAAACCTTGCTCGCTTGGTTGCGCCTGCTCCGGCACTGGAACCGTGCGTTCAACTTGACCGCGATTCCTCCCGCGCGGCAAATCGCCGAATTGGTGCTGACGAGCGCCGCCGCCGTTGTGCATCTGAACGCGGGCAGGATACTCGACGTCGGCAGCGGC
>CAZKLI010000062.1:0-3633 GCA_964553575.1 uncultured Chromatiales bacterium | reverse complement strand
CGTCACCCTGATTGCCGCGGCGCTCGGTGCGCTCGGGCTGTTCGGCCTCGGGCAGGTCGCCCCGCCGGACTTCATGGCGCACTTCACCGTGTTCGTGCTCGCCTGCTTCGTCGGCTGGCAAGTGATATGGAACGTCACCCCGGCGCTGCACACCCCGCTGATGAGCGTAACCAACGCAATCAGCGGCATCATCATCATCGGCGCACTGCTGCAGACGTCGGACGACGCCACTTTCACCGTGCTGGTGCTCGCGCTGATTGCCGGGCTGATTGCGATGATCAACGTCGCGGGCGGATTCCTGGTCACCCAGCGCATGTTGAAGATGTTCCGCAGAGAAGAATGATCTCCCAATGATTACCCCATGATTACACCGGGCGTCACCACCATGGCGTACATCGTCGCCGGCGTGCTCTTCATCCTGAGCCTCGGCGGACTGAGTCACCAGGAGACCGCGCGGCGCGGCAATATCTACGGCATCGCCGGCATGATCATCGCGATTGCGGTGACCCTGATGTCCGCCCAGGTCGGCAACTACTCGATCCTGCTGCCGGCGATGGTCGTCGGCGCGTTGATCGGCGCTTTCGTCGCGAGCCGGGTCGAAATGACGCAGATGCCGCAGCTGGTCGCCATCCTGCACAGCTTCGTCGGACTCGCCGCGGTGCTGGTAGGCATCGCGCACTACCTCGACCCCGACGCGAAATACGCCGGCCTCGAACGCATCATCCACGAAACCGAGATTTACCTGGGCGTGTTCATCGGCGCGGTGACTTTCACCGGCTCGGTAATCGCCTTCGGCAAATTGCAGGGCTCGATCACCGGCAAGCCGCTGCTGCTGCCGGGACGCCACCTGCTCAACCTCGCAATCGTCATCGCGTCGCTCGTGCTCGGCTACGTCTTCCTCCACGGCAGTCACGACGCCGCGTGGAACAGCCTGCTGATCATGACCGTGCTCGCGCTGATACTCGGCGCGCATCTGGTCGCCGCAATCGGCGGCGCCGACATGCCGGTCGTCGTCTCGATGCTCAACAGCTATTCGGGCTGGGCCGCCGCCGCGACCGGCTTCATGCTGAGCAACGACCTGCTGATCATCACCGGCGCGCTGGTCGGTTCGAGCGGCGCCATCCTGAGCTACATCATGTGCCGCGCGATGAACCGCAAGTTCCTGAGCGTCATCCTCGGCGGGTTCGGCACCACCAGCGGCGCGGTCAGCGACGCCGGCGGGGAAGTCAATGAAATCCGCGCCGAAGAGACCGCGATGCTGCTCAAGGAAGCGAGCTCGGTCGTGATCGTGCCGGGCTACGGCCTGGCGGTCGCCCAAGCGCAAAACGCGGTCAGCGAGATGACCAAAGCCCTGCGCGAGAAGAACGTCAACGTGCGCTTCGCGATTCACCCGGTCGCCGGCCGGTTGCCGGGACACATGAACGTACTGCTCGCCGAAGCCCACGTGCCCTACGACATCGTCCTCGAGATGGACGAAATCAACCCCGAACTGCCCGGCACCAACGTCGTGCTCGTTATCGGCGCGAACGACATCGTCAACCCCGCCGCACTCGAGGAGCCCAACAGCCCGATCGCGGGGATGCCGGTCATCGAGGTGTGGAAAGCCGACACGGTAATCGTGCTCAAGCGCAGCCTCGCTTCGGGCTACGCCGGCGTTGACAACCCGCTGTTCTTCAAAGAAAACACCCGCATGCTGTTCGGCGACGCCGAAGCCAGCGTGCGCAGCATCCTGCAACAGGTCTGATTCTCCCCTGCCCGCCCCGTGGCGGGGGGCAAGCTCCATCCCGAATATATCCCCGAGCCTACCTCGGGCGCACGACCGCGCGCCGGCCGTTCCTACAGACTCATCAGCTCCACGCGGTAAAGCTTGAGCTCCTCGATAGAGGAATAAACGTCGTCCATCGCGCGGTGCGCGCTTTGCTTGCTGACCTTGCCCATTATTTCCGGCTTCCACCGCACCGCGAGCTCCTTGAGCGTGCTGACGTCGAGGTTGCGGTAGTGAAAGAACGCTTCGAGCCGGGGCATCCCCCGGGCCAGGAAGCGGCGGTCCTGGCACACGCTGTTGCCGCACATCGGCGACTTGCCCGCAACGGCGTACTGCTTCAGGAACTCCAGCGTCCGCGCCTCGGCCTCGGCGCAGGTGACGCTGCTTTGGCCGACTTCGGCGAGCAGCCCCGAGCCGGAATGATGCTTCTGGTTCCACTCGTCCATGCGGTCGAGCACCTCCTGCGGCTGATGAATCGCAAGCGACGGGCCCTCGCCCAGGATTCGGAGGTCCGGCGAAGTCACCAGCGTCGCAATCTCTATGATCAGATCTGATGAAGTGTCGAGCCCCGTCATTTCGAGGTCTATCCACACCAAGTTGAGCGGGTCCGGGGTCATGGCTGCTGTTTCCTCTCCTGACTGAGTCATTCCTTATGGGAATTATATACTTAAATCCGAAAAGCAATGAAGGTTCACCGCACAATCCGTTACCGGTTGCATCCGCAGACACGAGCGAAGCCCGCCAACCTGTTCGGCTTGGCGGGCGCGTGCCGTCACGTGCAGAATGAGTTCATTGAGAAGTTGCTGCTTCGCCTCTTACATTCCAGCGCGACGTGACCGCCGGAAACGGACTGATGGACGCGAAAGCGGCGGTCGGCCCGTGAAGACGCCGGACCGATACGGAAATCGCCCCCAACTTTCGTATATAGTTGCCCTGTTGTATCCAACCCCACACTCCCGAACGGACATGAAACAGCGCCTGCGCCACCTGCCGACGAAGTCCCCAAGCCGGGCGGCTTTCCCGCGCATCGTCGCGTGGCTGGCGGCATGGATGCTGGCAATCGCCGTCGCCGAGGCCGCAGGCGCCCAAACAAACAAAGCGACGGATGGGGCGGCGGACGGGGCGACAAACCAAGCGTCGGACGAGGCGCCGCCCGAGCACTACCGCCAAGACTGCATCGCCTGCCACGCCAGCATGACCGGCGGCGACGGCGAACCGCTCTACCGCCGAAAAGACCGGCTGGTCGGAAATTACGCCGCGCTGGTCGAGCGCGTCGCCTACTGCCGCAAAGGCGTCGGTACGACCTGGAGCAAGGCGCACGAAGAAGAGGTCGTGCGTTACCTGAACCGCCGTTTCTATCGCTTCGAAGAACCCGGCGGCGAGACGCCCGGATAGCGCCACCGCCCGGCGGCCGCGCCCGCGGCCACGGCGCAGACGCACGATGGTGCGAGAACGTTATAACGGCGAGACGCCCGGCGGCCACAGCCTGAACCGCGTCCATACATCTTATTGAGTTCAACGCCGCGTCGCCGCCGTAAAGACCGGCGCCGACGCCGCGCCTGAAACCCCGACACCCGATTGACGCCGCCAGCGCACCAGCGACGGACGCGCCGCCGGAATGGACTTGAGCGTCGCGGCGGTCTGAACCGGCGGCGTGCCGTCGCGCGACGCGCTGAGCCGCACAAAACCGATGCGTATATAATTCTCCGAATAGACGGGACGATTCCTGAAAACAGCCCGCCGCTTAAGAAAAACACGATGAGTTACCAAGTTCCCGCGCGCAAATGGCGCCCGCGCAATTTCGACGAAGTGCTGGGTCAGGCACACGTGGTGCGTGCGTTGTGCAACGCGCTTGACCTCGGCCGGCT
>CAZKLI010000061.1:0-3944 GCA_964553575.1 uncultured Chromatiales bacterium | reverse complement strand
GGACAATGCGGACATTAATGCCGCATTGAATATCTTGGCCTCCGGGAATGGGGCAGCTGGACGCGGAGCTAGCGACGTTAGTCGGGCGTTGAAGCGTCAAATTGATGGGGAAGTTGCTGTCAACTCTCCTATATAATTCCCATATTACCGGAAAATATCCGCCCAATGATTATGCCGCCTTGTCTTGCGGGTTTTTTCCGGTGATTTTTGAGCCGCTTCAAGCGCGTGCCCCCAAGCTGTAACTGGGCTGCAACTAGGCTGCAACTAGGTTGCGCCCGGGCTGCAACCGGGGAGAATGCCTGCAAAGCGCCGATATATAGAGGTGAAACGCCGGGCGGTGCAGATATAGTTATGTCGCCGGCCCGATGTTTCGTCCCGGCTTTTTCCCCGGTGTCGAAGAGACGGCGGGCTTGACTTATGCACACCTTGGAATTTCGCGGTGATTTCGCGCGCCTTGTCGCTTCTCGTCGCTGTTAAGTTGGTGAGGAATCCTGCAAGGCAATGATATTAAATGAGTTTTATGGTGGATAATTTTTGTCCATTTTTGACGGCGGCTAAACGGCGGACGCAAAAAGCGCTGCTTATGACAAATAGCCCACAGAGTTATCCACAGAAAATGTGGAAATCAGACGCCGCTCGGCGCCTTGATTCGACCGTTTATCCGGATGCGGCGGCCTTAGCCGGGATAATGCGCTTGAACGCGAACTCCACGGGAGTCTTTTGGCATGAATCATCCGGCCCCGGAAATGGTCCCGGAAGCGGTCCCGGAAACGGCCTCGAAAACGGCCCCGAAAACAACATCGGGGACGCCGGTGTTGCGCGTGGCTGTCTTTCCGCCGGCGCCGCCCGACCGGCTGTTTGACTACCTGTCGCCGCCCGGGCACGGGCTGGTTGCACCCGGCAGCCGGGTGCGGGTTCCTTTCGGACGGCGGCGGCAGGTCGGCGTCGTCATCGAATCGGGCGTCCCGGCGTCGGTCGCCGCGAACAAGCTGCTTTCGGTCGAGGCGGTGCTCGACGAGCAGCCGGTCTTACCCCCGGACTTGCTTGAACTGTTGCACTGGACGGCGCGTTATTACCAGTATCCGATCGGGCGCGTTCTGAGTCAAAGCGTTCCCCGGCTGGTCCGCAGCGGCGACGCCTTGTCCGAAGGACGGACTCGGGTATGGGAAGTGCGCGACGGTGAAGACGAGAAAGAACGTCTTGCGCGGGCGCCTTTGCAGCAGCGCGTGTTTGCTTTGCTCCGCGAACGCGGGCCCTTGAGCGAAGAGGAGCTGAGCGGCGTTTTGCCCGGTTGGCAAAGCCCGATGAAAGCGTTGGCCGACAAGGGGCTCGCCGCCGCGCGCACTTTGGCGGCGCCGGACGCGGCGTGTGCGCCTTCTCCGCACCGTTTGACCGAAGAGCAGGAGGCGGTGCTGGCCGGCCTCGACGTCGGCGGCGGATTTGAGTGCCATTTGATCGAGGGTGTCACGGGGAGCGGCAAGACCGAGATCTATCTGCGCGCCGCCGAAAGGGCGCTGAGCGCCGGCCGACAGATGCTCGTCTTGGTGCCCGAGATCGGGCTGACTTCGCAGACCGTGTTTCGTTTCCGCGAACGCTGCGGTCCGGTGGTTTCGACGTTTCACTCGGGCATGGGCGATCGTGCGCGTCTGCAAACCTGGTCGCGGGCGCGGACGGGGGCCGCGAAAGTCGTCATCGGTACGCGCTCGGCGGTGTTCTTGCCTTTTAAGTCGCCGGCGATAATCGTCGTTGACGAAGAGCACGACGTCTCGTACAAGCAACAGGAAAGCCTGCGCTACCACGCGCGCGACTTGGCGATCAAACGCGCGCAGCAGCTCGGTATTCCGATTCTCCTGGGCAGCGCGACGCCTTCGCTGGAATCGTTGCGCAACGCCGAGAAGCAATACCGTTATCACCGCTTGAGCCGCCGCACCGGCGGCGCGCGAATGCCGGAAGTCGAGATCATCGACCTGCGCGGGCGCAAGCTCACGGGCAGCGTCTCGCTTCCGCTGCGCACCGAGATCGAAGAACGCGTCGCCCGCGAGGAACAAGTACTGCTGTTCTTGAACCGCCGCGGCTACGCGACCCAAGTGCTGTGTCACGACTGCGGCGAAGTCGTCACCTGCCCGCATTGCGACGTGCCGTTCGTTTATCACCTCAACGTCAACGCGATGCGTTGTCATCATTGCGGTCATTTCGCCCCCCGGCCGCAAAGCTGCGCTCAATGCGGCGGGGCCGACTTCAAGGACACCGGCATGGGCACCGAGCGCATCGAGCAGGAATTGAATTCGGAGTTTCCGCACGCGGAGATCGTGCGCGTGGACGCGGACACGGTGCGGCGCAAGGGCGAACTCGACAAGCGTCTCGAAGAGATCCGAAGCGGCGGCGCCCGCGTTCTCATCGGTACCCAAATGCTTTCGAAGGGGCATCATTTTCCGCAAGTGACGCTGGTCGGCATCCTCAACGTTGACCAGCGCCTGTTCGCGCCGGACTTCAGGGCGTTGGAACGCCTCGGGCAGCTGGTGGTGCAGGTGTCGGGCCGCGCCGGGCGGGGGGCCGCGCCGGGCAAGGTCTGTCTGCAGACTTACCATCCGGATAATCCGCACTTGTCGTGCCTGGTGCACGACGGTTATCCGGAGTTCGCCCGCCGCCTGCTTGCGGAAAGGGAGCAGGCGCGTTTGCCCCCGTATCATTTTCTCGCCGTGATGCGCGCAAGCGCCTCGGACGCCGCGTCGGCGGCGGATTTTCTCAACGCCGTGCGCACGAGGCTGAAACCCGGCGCCGCCGGAGCCGGGGCTGATTCCGGGGTTGATATATTCGGCCCTTCGCCGATGGTCATGGAAAAGCGCGGCGGACGTTATCGCGCGCAGCTGCTGCTGAGCGCCGCCGGGCGCGGCGTGCTCAACCGCTGCTTGCGCGAAGCTTTGCCTGCGATACGAAGGATGAAAGGCTTTCGCCAAATCACGTGGCACGTGGACGTGGACCCGGTCGAAGTCGAGTGAACTGTCCGACGCGCGGGCGAATCAAATCCGGTTCACGCTTGCGCTTTTGTCCTCTTACCATTTAGAATTCATTGCGAGAAGATTTATTTTTCGTCATGCGTTACAAAGAAATATCCTTGAAGCCGAGAGGCCAGGGAGACAAGCTCTCCGAGACAAGCCGAAAGCGGGTTGCCGACTTCTTCGACGAGTTTGACGGTCGCGTGTGCTTTGAAGAAGAGGAGAAAAACCAGGTAAGGATTCTCGTCAACAGCTTGGATTTCAAAAAACTGAAGGCAAAGGCGGCGGCGCTGAAAGCCGCTCAAAACGACGGTGACGCCTCCTCGTTGATAGACGACTTCGTTGACGTATTGGGCAAAGTGGGGTCTTACGGCCTGAACAACGGCAAAAGGGTCTATGCCGGTTTCAACAGGGAAAGGAAAGTCAAGAACAGAAAGGAAAAGGCGAAGAAACGAACCGGGGCGGTTGCGGCGGGCGAAAAAACGAAGGTTCTGAAGAACGAACTGCCCGCGGAATACGAAAACAAGATTATTTGCGCCGACAGCCTCAAGGTTCTGAAGAAATTGCCTGATAATTGCGTTGACCTGATGATTACGTCCCCTCCTTACAACTTCGGCTTGGACTACGGTTCAGACGAAGACGACAAGAGATGGGAAGAATACTTCGCTCAATTATTCAGGATCTTGGACGAAACCATCAGGGTTCTTAAATCGGGAGGGCGGATGATCATAAACGTGCAACCTTTGTTTTCCGATTACATCCCGACCCATCATATAGTCTCCAAGCATCTTCTCGACGCAGGCATGCTTTGGAAAGGGGAGATTATCTGGGAAAAGAACAATTACAACTGCAAATACACCGCTTGGGGAAGCTGGAAAAGCCCCAGCAGCCCGTATCTGAAATACACCTGGGAATTCATCGAGGTTTTTTGCAAGGAAGATTTAAAGC
>CAZKLI010000060.1:0-6192 GCA_964553575.1 uncultured Chromatiales bacterium | reverse complement strand
ATGGCGTATAGTGACTCCCCCGTCCGGGAGCCGGTAAATTGCTTCCCCAATCAGCGTTGAAACATTGAATTGACACCATTCAAGGAGATAAACGATGAAAAAAAATCTCAAATTGAAACAATCGATAAAACTCGTCTCCACCGCGCTTGCGGTTGGAGGATTGACCGCAGGCGCAAACGCCGGCACCGGTGCGGGTCAGAACCCTTTCGGCCTGGAAGAGCTGCCGTCGGGTTACATGGTCGCCGCCGGCCACAAAGAAGGTGGTTGTGGCGCAAACCGCATGAAGGCTCCCAAGAAACCGGGAAGCGGCCGCCGCGGTGCAAGATCGGAAGGTATGTGCGGCGAGGGTAAATGCGGTGAAGGCATGTGCGGCGAGGGCAATATGATGACGGGCAAGGAGCACAAGCACGGCGAGGGCACGTGCGGCGAAGGTAAATGCGGCGAGGGCAAGTGCGGTGAAGGTATGTGCGGCGAGGGTAAGAAAGTGACGGGCAAGGCCAAGGAAGGCAAATGTGGTGAGGGCAAGTGCGGCGAAAAAAAGAAAGGTGAAGGTAAGTGCGGCGAGGGCAAGTGCGGTGAAAAAAAGAAAGGTGAAGGCAAATGCGGCGAGGGCAAGTGCGGCAGCTGACGCCTCAACGACAATCCGCCTGATGCACTAAAAAACACCGGGCAAAAACACTGGGCAAAAACGCCGGCGCAACGCCGGCGTTTTTGTTTGCGCGGCGGGCAGACCGCCGTATTCAGAAAGTCAATAAGCGAGTTCGACGCGACGATTCATCGCGTGAACGCTTTCATCGTCGCCGGCCTGCGCCGGACGTTCTTCGCCGTAACTGACCGTCACGATCTGAGAGGGTGAAACCCCCATGTTGGTCAGAACGTCGGCGACCGCCTGTGCCCTGACCATCCCGAGCCGTTTGTTGTAATCGGCGGGCGCGACCGAGTCGGTGTGCCCCTCCACCGTGACGACGACGTTGGGGTTCGCCCTCAGAAACTGCGCGTGAAGTTGCAGCAGGTTAAGGCCGTTCGCCGGCACTATGTTCTTCTTGTAGTCGAAATAGATGACCGTGCGCCCGGGGGTCCTCGCCGCCGGACGTTCTCGGCCGCGATCTTCCTGGTATTCGGGCTCGTCACCGTAGCGCGACATGCCGCGACCGCGTGACGGTTCGCGTTCGTCATCTTCATATTCGTCGTATTCTTCCTCGTAATCGTATTCCTCTTCTTCCTCATACTCGTATTCATCGTCGTCCCGGCTGCGACGTTTGCGCCGGTCGTCTGCGTATTCTTCCTCGTACTCCTCTTCGTCCTCGAATTCCTCATCGACCATCACTTCCTCTTCTTCATAAGCGACCTCTTCCTCGTCGTCGTCAAAAAACCAATCCCACGTTTTAGACCCGCACCCCGCCAGCGCCAGCGAAGTCAGAAAAACCAGCAGTAATTTATAGACGCGCATTAAAGCCTCCCCGCTTTATCGCCAGGTTAATCCCCAAAGAGAGGCTATATCACCACTAAACCGCCCGGAATACAAGCTCCCGGAGCAAAAACCGCACCGCCCGCGCCTTTCGACTATTTCTCCCATTCTTTCAGAATCGGCGCTTCACGCTTTTCTTTCAGCTGCGCCTCGGCCTCCCCCCGGTCTCCTGCAAACATGACCTTGACCGTGTAACCGGCGCCCGCAGGCAATTCGGCGCGCATCGCCCGCGCACGGTTTCTCGCCTCGATAAACGCATCGTGCTCCTCGACGTACTCAAGCGTTTTCTCGTCGCCTTCCGCAAAAATCCTGTAAATAAAGTACGGCAAAACCGATGCACTCCGTCGCTGCCCTCAGGTTCGGCGCGCGCCATGGTACAGATTGACCACGTGCCGGGCGTCGGCGAAAAACAACCACCGCTCGATGAAGATGCCCACCGCCGCGGACAACAGTGCGGCGAGAACCGCGGCAAAGCCGAGACGGCCGGACATCAGCACCGAAAGCAGGAACAGCGGCGCACCGAACGCCAAGACCAGAGACAAAACGCGCAGACGTGCAAGGCGTCCGGCGGCGACCCGGTAACCGAACTCGTCGGTCAAGAACGTTCCCGCGGTATGCCCGACGTCGAGCAGGCGCACTTCGGCGCGAGGCAAGCCGACCGCCGCGTCGGCGGTCGGACCTCGGCCTGCGCCGATGACCAAGCGGTAATAGACCAATTTCATGACGCCCGCCAAAGCGACGAAAGAAACACCGGCAACGATGAAACCAGGCGGCGGTTTTCCCGCGTACATCTGATGCAAGAGCAGAAACAGCAACAGACCCGACGCCGCGGCCAACAGAACGTAGTTCACCGGAGTCAGCGGCGTGCACCACTGCCGGATCGTCTTCAGGCACCCGTAAATCATCCCGGTCGAAAACACCACGGTCAGCGAGAGCGCCAGTATCAGCAGGGACAACGCGGGCCACAGCCAACCGTCGCGCGTCCCAAACCACCAACCCGCAAGATACAGAGCGGCGGGCGGATAAAAAAGCAGCGCCAGCACGCCTTCGCGCGACAGCCACGACGTGCGGAAACGGCTGAAAGCGCGCCACGCGTTCTTCGGATTGGCAAGATGCAAAGTCGAAGACAACAATCCGCCCGTGACCAGCACCAGGCCGATCGCGCTGCCCGCGACGCCGATTCGTGCGTCAAGCCCGGGGTGAACCATCCCGACGACCGCAAGCGCCATGAACAGCCCGTAGCCGAACCCCGACAACACCGTGAAAAAGATGACTGAAAGCGCCGGATGCATGGGCTGTGCGCGCCGCCTATCTGCTGACGCTTCGGTTGACCCAGTCCTTGACCTTGTCAACCAAGCTGATCTTGGGCGCCGACGTGTCGGACGGCACGTGCGCGGGCTCTCTCGGCGGCAGATACACGTTGGTCGGTTTGTACCCGAGTTCGGGCATCAGCGCCTTGCCGTCGCGTTCTCTCGCAAGCCGCGACACCTCGGAATCCGGATCGTCGTAGTCGCCGAAAAACCGCGCGTGGGTGGGGCAGGTCAACACGCAGGCCGGTTGACGCTCCTCGGCCGGCAAGCCTTCGTCGTAAATGCGGTCTATGCACAAAGTGCACTTCTTCATCGTGCCGTCTTCGCGGTCGAGTTCGCGCGCGCCGTAAGGACAAGCCCAAGCGCAATAGTTGCATCCCATGCATTTGTCCTGGTCAACCAGCACGATGCCGTCTTCGGGCCGTTTGTATGAAGCGCCGGTCGGGCACACCGTTACGCAGGCGGCGTCCTCGCAATGCAGGCACGACATCGGAAAGTGCACGGTCTTGCTGTCCGGATAAACGCCGATCTCATAGTTGCGTATGCGGTTGAACCACACGCCGCTGGGGTCTTTGCCGAACGGGTTGTAGTCGGTAAGCGGCCCGGTCGTGCCCGAAGTGTTCCACTGCTTGCACGCGACGGCGCAAGCGTTGCAGCCGACGCAGGTGTCGAGATCTATCGCCAGCCCAAGCCTCATTACTTCCAGCCCCGCGTCAGCACGTCGCGCATCGTGCGCCTCAAGTTCACCGCCGGATGCGTTTGGTAACGCAAGACGTCCCGCTCCCCGTTCATCCGCTGCGACGCAGGCTCGAACTGCGGCCAGCTGCCTCGCTCGCGCTCACCGGCGGGATAAATCTTGACCTTGAGGTCGTACCACGCCGCCTGACCCGTCACCGGGTCCGAGTTGCTCAACGCGCGTTCGTCGCCGTTGGCGAACGGCAGCAGCTCACATATAAGATGATTCAGAAGAAAACCGTCGGCGGCCTCGTTCGCGTCGTCGCCGAGCCCCCAAGCGCCCCGCTGTTTACCGATGGCGTTCCAAGTCCACACCGTATCTTCCTGCACGCCTTCCATCAGCTTCACCTGCGCACGCACCCGCCCGTTGTGCGACTCGACCCACACCCACGACAAATCCTTGATCTTGAGCCGCTCGGCGCGGCGGCGGTTCATGTACAGCATGTTCTGCGAAAGGATTTGCCTCAGCCACGCGTTCTGGGAATCCCAAGAGTGATACATCGGCATCGGCCGCTGGGTGACCGCGTAGAACGGGTAATCCTCGGCGCTGACGCGGGCTTGCTCAAGCGGGGCGTAGTGAAACGGCAGCGGGTCGAAGAAAGTTCTCACGCGGTCGCGGTCGCTGCGGTTGTTCGGTTGCGGCCCGTCGTACAGCCCCATCGCGGCAAGCCTGAACTTCTGCAGAGACTCCGAGTACAACTCGATCACGATCGGGTCGGCGACGGCGTTGAACCCAACCTCCTTGGCGAATTCCAGGTAGTCCTTGTTTGCGAAACGGTAAAACCTTTGATTCTCAGGCAGCTGGTAATGGAAGAAAGACTCGTTTTCCACGTAGCGCTCCCACTGCTTGGGATTCGGCTTGCCGCGAATCGGCTGCTCGCCGTTCTCGCCGCGCCAGCCGGCGAGGAACCCGATTCCCGGCGCTTTCTCGAAATTGGTGATGAAGTCCTTGTAGTCCGCGTATTTGCGGCTGCCGTCGTCGTGAACAAACGCGGGAAACTTCAGCCGCCCGGCGAGCTCGATCATCACTTCCTGCCACGGGCGCACGTCGCGGTCGGGCTCAAGCACCGGCGCGCGAATCGAGTCGCACACCGCGTCGGGCTCCGAAATCGGGCGATCGAGTATCGAAATCGCGTCGTAGCGTTCGAGATACGTCGTATCGGGCAAAACCAAATCGGCGAAACCGACCATCTCCGAGTCGAACGCATCCACGACCACCAGAAACGGAATCTTGTATTCGCCGTTGTCGTTTTTCAACTTGAGCATCTCGCGCACGTGCGTGGTGTTCATGCTCGAGTTCCAAGCCATGTTCGCCATGAACAGCAACAAGGTGTCTATCGGGTAAGGGTCGGCGTTGGCGGCGTTGGTGATGACCATGTGCAGCAAGCCGTGGTTTGCAAGCGGCGCCTCCCACGAGTACGCCTTGTCTATGCGCAAGGGGTTGCCGTTGTCGTCCACCACCAGATCCTCGGGGCGGGTCGGAAAACCCAGCGGCGGGGCGTCCAGCGGCTTGCCGGGCGACACCGACCGCGCCGGCTTCAACGGAGGCGGCACGTGCTTGGGATACGGCGCCTTGGCGCGGTGCCCGCCCGGACAATCTATCGTCCCGAGAAGAATCTGCAGCAGATGCAGGGCGCGACAGGTCTGAAACCCGTTGGAATGCGCCGAAATGCCGCGCATCGCGTGCATCGAAACCGGCCGCCCGATGAACTTGTCGTGCTTGCGCCCCGTCCAGTCGGTCCATTCGCAGTCTATCTCTATGGTTTCCTTAAAAGCGACGTGCGCCGCCTCGAGCGCAAGGCGCTCGATGACGTCGGCGGAGACGCCGCATACTTTTGCGGCGCGTTCAGGCGAGTAGTCGTCGCTCAGGTAACGTTCGGCAAGCAAAGTGAAAGCCGTTTTGACGCGCGCGCCGTCGCCGGTCGTGAACTCGCCGAACAGGGCAGGCTTAACGCCCGACGCCGTCGCGTTGACGAAATCACCGGACTCGACGTCGCGCATCAAGGGGTTGCCGTCGGCGTCCCGGTAAAACAAGCCGTCGCCCTTCTCGCCGGGCTTCTGCACCACCAGATAAGGCGCGTTGGTGTAACGCACCAAAAACTCCCAGTCGAATAATTCCCGCTTGAGCAGGACGTGAACCATCGCCAACGCGAGCATCGCGTCGGTGCCCGGCTTGATCGGCACCCACTCATCGGCGATGGCCTGATACCCGGTACGCACCGGATTGATTGCGACGAACTTGGCGCCGCGACGTTTCAGCTTCTGAAGGCCGATCTTGATCGGGTTGGAGGAATGATCCTCGGCGACGCCCCACAGCATGAAGTATTTCGTCCGCTCCCAATCCGGGTCGCCGAACTCCCAGAATGAATGACCCATCGTGTACAAACCGCCCGCCGCCATGTTCACCGAACAGAAGCCGCCGTGCGCGGCCCAGTTCAAAGTGCCGAACTGCTGCGCCCACAGGCCGGTCAGCGCCTGCATCTGGTCGCGCCCGGTGAAATAAGCCAACTTCTTGGGGTCGGTCTTGCGGATTGCGTCTAGGCGCTCAGTCAGCAAGTCGAGCGCGCGCTCCCATGAGATTTCCTCGAATTGGGCTTCGCCGCGCTCGCTCCGCGGCTTTCTCAGCAAGGGCTTGCTCAATTTCGCCGGCGACTCCTGTTTCATGATGCCGGCGTTGCC
>CAZKLI010000059.1:0-7844 GCA_964553575.1 uncultured Chromatiales bacterium | reverse complement strand
TCTGCTACTATACCTGCCGGGATGCACACCGGACGATGTGCGCGTTTCAAGCTTCCTGAAAGAGTCAAGCCAAGCAACAAAACGGATCCGGCGCTTTCCACGCACCAATATGCAGCTTGATTGAGACAGGCTCCGGTTTTTTGAAATCAGCTTCAATGTTCACTCTCAAATGCGGCGTCGTCGGAACCGGCTATCTGGGCAAGTTCCACGCCGAAAAATACGCGCAGACGCCGGGTTGCGAACTGGTCGCGGTTTCGGACGTCAAGGACGAGGTTTGCCGCCGGGTCGCCGCCGAGTATTCTACCTCGCCCGTCCCCGACTACCGTGAACTGTTGGGGAAGCTTGACGCAGTGAGCATCGTAACGCCGACGCCGACGCACCACCGGATCGCTCTCGACTTTCTCGAGAACGGCTCGCACGTCCTGGTCGAAAAACCGATGGCGAGTTCACTCGAACAAGCCGACGAATTGATCGCCGCCGCCGAACGCGGGCAAAAGCTGCTGCAAGTCGGACACGTCGAGCGCTTCAACCCGGCTCTGTTTTCGCTCGGTGACCTGCCGCTCGACCCGGCGTTCGTCGAAAGCACGCGCCTGATGCCGGCCGACGACCGCGACAAGGGCGCCTGCGTCATTCTCGACCTGATGATCCACGACCTCGACATCATCCTGAACCTGGTGCCGTCCGAAATCACCGCCGTGCGCGCAAACGGCGTCGAGATACTCTCAGAAGAAATCGACATCGCCAACGCCCGCATCGAATTCGCCAACGGTTGCACCGCCAACGTCACCGCAAGCCGCATCAGCCGCAAAATCGAGCGCAAACTGCGGCTGTTCAAGAAAGACCGCTATTTCTCGATAGACCTGCATAACAACCGCTATACCGCCTGCCGCCGGGGCGACGGGCGGAAAATCGAGTGCGAGGAACGCGCGTTCCCGGAAGCCGACGCGCTCCTCACCGAAATCGAGCATTTTCTCTGCTGCATACGCCACGCGCGCCAACCGCTGGTCGGAGGACGCGAGGGGCGACGCGCACTCGACGCGGCGGTCAAGGTCGCGGCGGCGCTTCGAAGCTGACGGCGTGACACCGATTCCCGCTTTCGACCTGAGCGAGCAGCACCGCACGCTGTCGGACGACCTCCGCGCGGCGGTCGAACGGGTATTCAAGCGCGGGCGGTTCATCTTGGATGAAGAAGTCGCAGCGCTCGAACAAGAGGTCGCCGCGTTCATCGGCGTACGCGAAGCCGTTGCCTGCGGCTCAGGCACCGACGCGTTGCACCTGGCGCTGCGCGCGGCGGGCATAGGCGCCGGCGACGAGGTCGTCACCAGCGCGTTCTCATTCATCGCAACCGCCGAAGCCGTGCTGTACGCAGGCGCCGTGCCGGTATTCGCCGACGTGGATCCGGCAAGCTTCACCCTCGACCCCGCCGGCGTCGAAAGCGCGTTGTCGCCGAAAACCCGCGCAATCGTCGCGGTGCACCTGTACGGCCACCCGGCCGACATCGGCGCGTTGTCGTCGCTGGCCGAAAAGCACGATCTGGCGTTGATCGAAGACTGCGCACAAGCGTTCGGCGCGCGCCACCGAAGTTCACGAGGCGAACGTTACGCCGGGGCGGCGTCGTTCGCCGGCTGCCACAGCTTCTTCCCGACCAAGAACCTCGGCGCCTGCGGCGACGGCGGCATGATCACCACCGACGACGCCGGCGTCGCCCGACGCCTCAGACTGCTGCGCAATCACGGCAACCTCGGCGGTTACCGCCACGAAATCGTCGGCTACAACAGTCGCCTCGACGAGATCCAAGCCGCAATCCTGCGCGTTAAGCTCAAGCACGTCGAACGCTTCAACCGCAAGCGGCGCGAACTCGCGGCGTTCTACACCGACGCCCTGCAGGGACGGGTACAGACCCCGGCGTGCGCCGCGGGATGCGAACACGCGTTCAACCAATACACCGTCTTGTCCGAACGCCGCGACGAGATTGCGGCGGCGCTCGACGACGCACAGATAGGCAATCGCATCTACTACCCGATTCCGCTGACCGAGCAGCCTTCGCTGCGCGGCGTCTGCCGCAGCGTCGATTGCCGGCAGGCCGAACGGATTGCGCGTCAATGCTTGTCATTGCCGATGTTCCCCGAACTCGCCGTGCAGGACGCCGAACGCGTCGCCGCGGTCGTAATCAAGGCGCTCGACCACTCCCGCCGATGAACGCGACCGCCCGCAAGATCATGATCGTCGCGGGTGAGCCGTCGGGCGACGTGCACGCGATCGACGTCGATCAAGGCGCTGCGCACGAACAAAGCCGGCGCCCGCTTCGACTGCTTCAACATGAAAATTGAAGAGACCCGACCCGCCGTGCAGGACGTCGAACGCGTCGCCGCGGTCGTAATCGAGGCGCTCGACCGTCCCCGCCGATGAACGCGCCCGCCCGCAAGGTCATGATCGTCGCGGGCGGACCGTCGGACGACATACATGCAACGACCGTCGATCAAGGCGCTGCATCATGAACAAAGCCGGCGCCCGCAAGATTATGATCGTCGCGGGTGAACCGTCTGGCGACATGCACGCGATCGACGTTCATCAAGGCGCTACATCATGAACAAAGCCGGCACCCGCTTCGACTGCTTCGACATGAAAATTGAAGAGACCCGACCCGCCGTGCAGGACGCCGAACGCGTCGCCGCCGTCGTAATCGAGGCGCTCGACCACCCCCACCGATGAACGCGACCGCCCGCAAGATCATGATTGTCGCGGGTGAACCGTCGGGCGACATGCACGCGGCGGCGTTAATCAAGGCACTGCGTACGAACAAAACCGGCGCCCGCTTCGACTGCTTCGGAATGGGGCTTGAAGAGATGGAGCGCGCCGGACTGCGCCGCCTCGTTGACGCCCGCGACCTGTCGCTGATCGGCTTGTTCGAGGTCGTCGCACATTACCCGAAGCTCAGGCGCGCCTACCGCCGCTTGCTGCGCGCGCTGCGCGAAGAAGCGCCCGACCTGCTGATCCTGGTGGATTATCCCGACTTCAACCTCAAGCTCGCCGGCGACGCACGCCGCCTCGGCGTCAAAACACTTTTCTACATCAGCCCGCAGGTGTGGGCGTGGCGCGCGGGACGCGTCAAGACAATCGCGCGGCGCGTTGACATGATGGCGGTGGTGTTCCCGTTTGAAGAGAAAATCTACCGCGACGCCGGGGTGCCCGTGCGTTACGTCGGCCACCCGCTGCTCGAACAGATACCCGACCTCCCTCCGCCGCCGCGCGACCGAAACGATAAGAACGTACTGCTGATGCCCGGCAGCCGTGCCGTCGAGATCCGGCGGCTGTTGCCGACGTTGTGCCGCACCGCAACCAAGCTCGCCGCGCGCGTGCCTTCAGTGCGTTTCTCGCTTCTGCTCGCACCCGGTGTCGCCGAAGCGCCGGTGCGCCGGCGGCTTGCGCAACACGGCGTCGAGTGTGAACTAATCCGCAAAGACCCTTACTCGGCGATGCGCGGCAGCGACTTGGCAATCACCGCTTCGGGCACCGCAACGCTGCAGCTTGCCTTGTGTGAAACGCCGATGGTCATCGTGTACAAGGTCTCGTGGCCGACCTATTGGCTGCTGAAAGGACTGGTCAGAACGCCGCATATCGGCCTGGTCAACGTCGTCGCCGGCAGGAGAATCGCGCCCGAGTTGATTCAAGGCGCGGCCGGCGCAGACGCAATCTGCCGCGAAGCCGCGGCATTGCTCGAGAATCCGGCGCTTGCATTGCGCACGAAACGCGAACTTCAAGACGTCAGGCGTGCGTTGGGAGACGACGGCGGCGTCGAAAACCTCGCCGCTTTAGTGTATGAGATGACTGAAACTTGATAATGCCCTTGATGACGCCGGTCGCTTGTTCCAGTTACGAACCGACGCAAACGAACGCAATTCAAAAGCGGTATAATTCGCGGCGAAAGCACGCCGATTGCAACCGCCTTTTCGCAGCGGCTTCACCTCGAAAACATACGCCGCTTCATCATGCAACGCCGCCGCGTCACAATAGAACGTTCATAGCGATAAATCCCCGGAATCATCGCCGGCAATGAGCAGGAAAAACCGCAAAAACCGCAAAAACCACCCCGCGGCCGCACCAATGCCGTCAACAAAGGCGCCGCAGTCCGCCGTGCGGCGCAAAAGCGGGCGGTCTCGTGATTATTCCACGGTCGCGGCGGTCACGATTGCCGTCTTCGCGGTCATCGGCGCGTATCTTTTGTGGCAATCACAGTCGGCAAGCGTTTCATACCGGCTGAACGAGCGGGCGACTGCTCAGGAGTGGAGCGTCCAAGGAAAAAGCGAACTGACGCCGAACGGCATCCGGCTCACGCCCGAGGGCAGAGCTTTGTTGATAAGTCCCGAACTGAAATCACCCGACGGCGGCGCCCTGCATTGGCGTGACTTCCCTTACTTCAAGCTGCAAATCACGCCTGAGCCGCACGAACGCGTGATGTACTTGTTTTGGATTCCCGGAGAAGACGTGAATAACAACGGGCACCGTCCTTTCACCGTGCCGGCGGAGGCTGATGAAGTGTTGGTTGACGTGCGCCAAAAGATGCCGTGGAAAAAAGTTTTCAGCTGGGACAGGCAAATCTTTCCCGGCGAACCGATCGGGCGCATCGGGGTGCTGGTGCAAAACGCCGTCGAAATCGGTCGGATTGACCTGCTTTCGACGCTCAATCCTTTGCAGCTGACGCGGCTTGCATGGAAGCAGTATTGGATGCTGGAGCCGATAAAAATCAACTCGATCAACTTCCATTACGGCAATGAAATAATGGGAACGCCGCTGACCGTGATAACCGGAGCCGTCTTCGTCGTGCTGTTCGCCGCGGCGTTGATTGCCCGATGGACGCGGTTCCGATTGGCGCTGCTGTGGGGAATGTTCGCTTGCCTCGCTCTGGCGACGTTGCCGTTCAACCGCACTTTGTGGAATTACGCCGAAGCGAGCGGCAAAACGTCGGCTTGGCACGCCGACCGCCACGACGAATACCGCTCGCGGTTCAACCGCGAATTCGCCGACCTGGACAAAGCGTTTCTAAGCCACGTGCCGAAAGGCTCCCAGGTCGGCTTCCCAATGTCGAAAAAATCACTGGTACAAGGAGAAACCAACTGGATATGGTTTTTGTATTACGGCTTGTACGACAACTACCGGGACAGAAGAAGAGGCAGCAACGGCGTCGACAACAAAGACGAATACGTCTTTTATTACCACCCAAAAGACCTGATTCATGATGAAAAGGAGAATACTCTCCGAAAAGCCGACAAAAAGCATGCAAAAATCTACAAGACACAAACGGTGGCGCGGGTGTCGGAAGACGCCAAGATCCTGAAGCTGATTCATGATTAGCGTTCTCGCCACGGTCTTGTTTCTCCAACTGCTGCTCACGGCGAGCGGGCTGGCGCTGCTGCAACTTGTGAACTACGGCAAGCGTATCCGGATTCTGCCGTTGATTCCTTTCGCTTGGGGCGTGGGCGTCGTGCTTTTGTACCTGGGAGGAAAACTGTTCGTCGAAGCCGAATGGCTGCTCCACGGCTGGCATCTCGCGGTTGCCTCCGGCATGACCGCGTTGACCGTCGCAGGCATCGTCGTGTATTTCCGCGGGCGAACCTGCAACGGTGAAGCCGCACCAAACTTTCCCGCGTCAATTCACTGGTACGACGCGGTCATTATCGCGTTGCTTCTCATGAAAGTCGGCGTAGTGACTTACATCTGCTTGATCAACCCGGTCATAGATTCGGACGCGACCTACATGCGGGGTTACGTGGCTTTAGCGAAAAAAATCAAGGAAGGCGTCACGCTGTCTGAAGTCTTCGGGCGGTCATCAGGCTTGGGCTCACCCATCGGTCCGACCCTTCTTTCAGCGTGGCCCAATATGTTCATGAGCCGCTGGCATAACGGCGCCACTTTCTTGCCCTGGGCGCTTGCTTGGATTTTCAGCGGATGCGCTGCTTATGTCGTCTGTCATAAGCTGACCCGTCGCTTCACTGCGTCTCTCGCCTGCGCTTACTTGTTTTTATCCGTGCCTCTCGGGGCGATACACGTTTTCCGGAGCGGTTTTCACGATTTGTTGACGATGTATTTTTTCATTCTAGCCGTCAGTGCCGTGAGCATTGCTTTTCTGTCGGAAGAAAAGATACATCGGACATGGGCGGTTATCGGCGGCATCGCCTTGCTGGGAACCATGCTTTGCAAAACTGAAGGCAAAATGTGGGGTCTGCTTTTGGGTATGATGTGGCTGAATTATTATCTGCACGAGCACAGAGGAATCCCATGGAAAAGACTAATTCCGGCACAAGCGTTACTGCTTGTTTTCCTGGTCTTGATTCACCGTTTCGGTTTGAGCGAAGATTTTTATGAAAGACTGGGCGAATCGCGTCTTGCATTGATGGCTGCACACGCCTTTGACGAAAAAGCGTTTCAAGCAACTTGGCGCGCCATGCTGATGAGCGGAGCTTTCGGCATCTGGTGGTGGGCCGTCATTTTGACCGGTATTTATTTACTGGTTGAAAAATCTCGGGAAAACGCCAAGGTGATGGCGCTCTTCGCACTTTTCTTGCTTCTGTCCATCGTTTATTTCGCAAATTTCACCGCGAATATTCAGTACACGTTAATCAATACGAACGTCGGCAGATTTCTGCTGCAAATCTTGGGGGTGTGGATTCCGCTATACTGCGCTCTAATCATGATTTGGTTTCCCCCTAGGCAGGCAAAACCGATAAAAACACATTGAAGCTTCGAAAAAAAGTGCTGATCGATGAGATGCCTCGAAATGGTTGAACGCGTCGCCGTTCTGCTGCCTTGCCTAAACGAAGAAGATACGGTTGCGCAAGTCGTCGCCGATTTTCGCGCAAGCCTGCCGGGCGCCGTAATTTACGTAATCGACAACGGTTCCACCGATAGAACCGCCGAAGCCGCCGCTGCCGCCGGCGCCGTCGTCTTTCACGTACCCGAACGCGGAAAAGGCAACGCCGTGCGCCGGATGTTTCGTACGGTAGAGGCGGATGCTTACGTCATTGCAGACGGGGACACCGAATATGCCGCCGCCTACGCACCCGAGATGGTTGCACGGCTGCAAAGGGAGAATCTGGATATGGTCGTTGCCGCAAGAGACGCTCCAAAACAAGACTTCCGTCGCGGCCATTACTTGGGGAACCGTCTGTTCAACTGGGCGGTGGCGCTGTTGTTCGGCAAACGTTTTACCGACGTATTCTCCGGCTACCGCGTCTTGTCGCGTCGCCTGGTCAAGTCGTTCCCGGCATTCTCCAAGGGGTTCGAGATTGAAACCGAGCTGACCATCCACGTCCTTGAATTGCGGCTCCCGGCGGCTGAGATAAAAGCGCCTTACAAGCACCGCCCCACCGGTTCTTCAAGCAAGCTGAAGTCGGTGCGTCACGGTCTGATGATCTGGATGAAAATCGTCACGCTGTTCGCCCAAGTCAGGCCTTTCGCTTTCTTCAGCGTCATCGCCTCGATACTGTTCGCTTCCGGCGTCGTTTTCGGTTATCCGGTCATCACCGTTTTTCTGGAAACAAGCGAAGTCCCCTATTTGCCGAGAGCGGTGCTTGCGGCGTCCTTGATGATTCTCGCGTCCCTGAGCTTGGTTTGCGGATTGATACTCCATCATATAAGCCAAGTCCGCCGGGAGACAAGATATATGTACTACCTGCAGGCCGGCGGCAGCCGTTTTCCGCCGCGGAAAGAGCCTACGGGTTCTCTTTAGTTACATAGAAATTTTCAAGCGCGACCGCGTCCAAGTCCGACTGGAGAAACACGTTGAGCGCGTCCTCGGGCGAGCACACGATCGGATAGCCGGTGAGATTGAAAGACGTATTCAGCAC
>CAZKLI010000058.1:0-2331 GCA_964553575.1 uncultured Chromatiales bacterium | reverse complement strand
CGCGACCACGCCGAGTGCGGCGCTGGCGAGAAACACGCCTTGCAGGCCGAACCCCGCCGAGAGCGGCGGGCCGACGACCAGCGCGAGGATGAACGCCAAGCCGATTCCGAAGCCGATGAACGCAAGCACGCTCGAGCGCTGCTCTTCACGGGTCAGGTCGGCGGCGAGCGCCATCGTCGCGGCGGCGATCGCGCCCGCGCCTTGCAGGGCCCGCCCGACGATGACGCCGGTGATGGTCTCGGCGGCCGCGGCGGCCAGGCTCCCGAGCACGAAAATCACCAGCCCGGTAACGATGACCGGCTTCCTGCCGATCTTGTCCGAAAGGATGCCGAACGGAATCTGCAGCAGGGCTTGGGGCAAGCCGTAGATGCCGAGCGCCAGCCCGACCAGCACCGGCGTCGCCCCGGTGAAGCGGTCGCCGGCGAGCGCCAGCACCGGCAACGCCATGAACAGACCCAACATGCGCGCGGTGTAAATGCCGCTGACCACCGCGGCGACTCGTTTCTCGACGCGGTTCAAGCTGAAGCTGGGGCGAGGCATAAGAAAGATTTTCCGTCCGGCGTTGAACGGCGGGCAACCTGTATATCACATTATAAGCGTGCGACAGCGCGACCGATGCGTTGTCTCGACGCGCCGCAATCCGCGTCCGAACCGAAGATGACAAAACCGCGGCGGGGATTTTGAAGCGCACAACGCAGACGCCGCCCGGTTCACACCCGCTTCGAGCCCGCGTTGGCCGTCGTGGACGACGCGGCGCGGACGGTCATCAATGTAACCGACGCCGCGCGGGTCAACGCCAAGCTTCGGAGAAAGGCTATACTAGCGGGTTGCTTCGGTCACGTCCCGGTCAACGCGGAAACCCATGAAAAAGATTTCGATCAAAGGCGCCCGAACCCACAATCTGCAGAACGTTGATCTGGAATTTCCGCGCAATCAGCTGGTGGTCATCACCGGCCTGTCGGGCTCCGGAAAATCTTCGCTCGCTTTCGACACCATCTTCGCCGAGGGGCAAAGACGCTACATAGAATCGCTCTCGTCGTACGCGCGCCAGTTCCTGTCGCGGCTGGAGAAACCCGACGTTGACCAGATCGAGGGGCTGTCGCCCGCGATCTCGATCGAACAGAAGTCCACCTCGCACAACCCGCGTTCGACCGTCGGCACGATTACCGAGATCTACGACTACCTCAGGCTGCTTTTCGCGCGCGTCGGGACGCCGCGTTGCCCGGTGCACGGCGAAAACCTCGAAGCGCAGACCGTCAGCCAGATGGTGGACGAAATCATCGCGCAGCCCGAAGGCACGCGGCTGATGCTGCTCGCGCCGGTGGTGCGCAACCGCAAGGGGGAATACGTCCAGCTGCTGAAAAATCTCAAGGCGCAGGGGTTCCTTCGCGTGCGCGTCAACGGCGAGGTGTTCGATCTCGACTCGCCGCCGAAGCTCGACCTCAGGAAGAAGCACACGATAGAAGTCGTCGTTGACCGGGTGAAACTGCGCAAGGGAATCGAAAACCGCCTCGCCGAGTCGTTCGAGACCGCCTTGAACCTGACCGGCGGCGTCGCCGCGGTCGCCCCGCTCGACGACGACAAGAAAAAGAAGACCCAAGACGTCGTCTTCTCTTCGACTTTCTCGTGTCCGCACTGCGGTTACAGCTTAAGCGAGCTCGAACCGCGGCTGTTCTCGTTCAACAACCCCATCGGCGCTTGCCCGGACTGCGACGGCCTCGGCGCGGTGCGCCATTTCGACGAAGACAAGCTCGTCGCCCACCCGTCGCTGAGTCTCGCCGCCGGCGCGATTCCCGGCTGGGACCGAAACAGCCGCTACAACTTCCGCAGGCTGAAGTCGCTCGCCCAGCACTACGACTTCGACGTCGAGACGCCGTTTGCGTCGCTGCCGAAAAAAATCCGCCGCGTCGTCCTTCACGGCAGCGGCGACGAGGTCGTCGCCTTCACCTACCGCAACCGCGGCAAGCGAGGGGTCGCACGCTACCGCTTCGGCGGCGTCATCCCGGTCATGGAGCGCCGTTACCGCGACACCGAATCCGACGTGGTGCGCGAGGATCTCGGCCGCTACATGACCGTCAGCCCGTGCTCTGGCTGCGGCGGCGCCCGGCTCAACGAAACCGCGCGCAACGTGTTCGTCGCCGGTGTGACGCTGCCGGAAATCACCGAGATCACGACCGAAAAGGCGTTGGAGTTCTTCATGACGCTGAACCTGCCCGGGCGCAAGGCGAAGATCGCCGAGAAAATCGTCGCCGAGATCCGCGAGCGCCTGCGGTTCCTGGTCGACGTCGGGCTCAACTACCTGAGCATGAACCGCAGCGCCGAAACCTTGTC
>CAZKLI010000057.1:0-2896 GCA_964553575.1 uncultured Chromatiales bacterium | reverse complement strand
AATTCCACCACATCGGCACGCCAGACTAGTTTAACCAGTCGCCGCCGCAAATGCACGGGCGGCGCCTCGCCGCAAAGCCCGGGCGGGCTGAAACCGCGCGGGCGGCGGTGCGTTCTTCCCCAAGCGAAGCACCGACAAGATCGTATTGCCGGTGAAAGAAAAAACCACAGCCCGTTCAAGCGACGGGTACAGCCAAGAAAGAAAGTGACGCCCGACGAACGCGGCGTCGCTTGGAATGGAGCCGAAGTCAGTTCGGCACGTCGGGCGCGGTGGCGTCGGGGTCTTCTACTTCGCTTTCGGGCGCGTTCGGTACGTCGGCGGCGCCGGGATCAGGTTCTTCGGCCGGCTGCAAGGCTTCGACGTCGATTTCGTCCACGACGCTTCTTTGAACGTATTGGAAGTTCGCAAGATAGGCGAGCCCCAAGCTGTTGACGAGAAACAGCGCGGCGAGCACGGCGATGACCTTGGTGATGAACGGCGCAGCGCCTTTGGCGCCGAACACCGAGCCTGACGCACCGCCGCCGAAAGCCGCGCCGACTTCGGCGCCGCGCCCGCGGTTGAGCAGAATCAGCACGATTACCGCAATCGCGAGCAAGGTGTCAACAACGACCAGAAAACTGTAAAGCATGGCAAACCGCGTTTGTCCTGTATTAATCAGCCGAGAGCCGCCTCGCAGATGCGGCGGAAGCTCTCGCCGTCGAGTGAAGCGCCGCCGACCAGACCGCCGTCAACGCCGTCGGTCTGAAACAGCGCGCGTGCATTATCCGCTTTTACGCTGCCGCCGTAAACCACCCGCACCGATTGAGCCGAACCGAACCCCTCCTCAAGGCGTGCACGAATCATCGCGTGCATTTCGGCGACCTGCTCAACCGAGGCGGTGTGTCCGGTGCCGATCGCCCATACCGGCTCGTAAGCGACCGCCCATCGCGCGTCGGCGGAAACGCCGGCGGCGGCGTCGAGCTGCGCGCGGACGATTCGTTCGGCTTCACCGGCTTCGCGTTGTTCGAGGGTCTCCCCGACGCACAAGATGGGTATCAGCCCGGCTTTGATCGCCGCCGAAAACTTGCGCGCGACCAACGCGTCGTCCTCGTGATACAGGCTGCGGCGTTCGGAATGACCGATGATTACGTAACTGCATCCGACGTCCTTCAGCATCGCCGCCGAGTTCTCGCCGGTGTAAGCGCCCTGCTCGCGATCGCTGACGTCCTGCGCACCGAGCGCCGCCGCGCCATCGCGCAACAGCTCGTGCACTTGCGGGAGATAAACAAAAGGCGGGCAGACGACAACGTCAACGGCCAGCGCTTTCAGGCGTTCATGCAGCGGGCTCAGCAAGGCGGCGTTGAAATCGGTATCTCCGTGCAGCTTCCAGTTGGCGACGACCAGGGCGCGACGGGCGACTTTCGCCGCGGTGCTCACGTCTTGATCGAGGTGCGCACCGCTTCGGCGATCTGCCCCGCCCACGCGCCGCACGTTTCCCGGGATTCGGCCTCGACCATCACCCGCACCAGCGGTTCGGTGCCCGAAGGGCGCACCACCACCTGCCCGCTTCCGTCGAGCGCCGCTTTCGCCGAAACGATTGCCTCGACAAGGCGCCGATTGCCTGCATCGAACGTCCCGTCGAGCGGCACGTTGACCTGCACCTGAGGGTAACGGGTCATGACCTTGCGCGCCTCGGACAAAGGCCGTCCTCCGAGCGAGGCGATTACCTGCAATGAAGACACGACGGCGTCGCCGGTCGGCAGTTTGTCGAAACATATAATGTGTCCGGATGCTTCCCCTCCGAGCAGCCATCCCTTGGTTTCCAGCAGCTGCAGGACGTGGCGGTCTCCGACCAGCGCGCGCACGAACGGGATGCCGCGCTGCGCCAGTGCTTTCTCAAGGCCGACGTTGCTCATCTGAGTACCGACGACGCCGCCCTGAAGAACGCCTTTTTCATGACGCGCCACGGCGATAATCGCAAGCAGCTCGTCGCCGTCAACCACGTCCCCGCGCTCGTCCACCATGATCAGACGGTCGCCGTCGCCGTCCATGGCGATACCGAGGTCGGCGCGACGTTCACGCACCTCGCGTTGCAACGCCGCCGGCGAAGTTGCCCCGCAGCCTTCATTGATGTTGAAACCGTCCGGCTCGACGCCGATTGCGTGCACTTTCGCACCCAGCTCTTCGTACACGTGCGGGGCGGTGGCGTAGCCTGCGCCGTGGGCGCAGTCCACCACCAGACTCAAGCCGTCGAGGGCCAATTCCTCGGGCACGGTGCTTTTGCAAAACTCGATGTAACGCCCGGCGGCGTCCTCGATCCGGTGCGCCTTGCCGAGCTTGTCCGGGGCGACGACCTCGGGGGATTTTTCCATCCAGCGCTCGATCTCCGCTTCCTCCTTGTTCGAGAGCTTGACGCCGCGGTTCGAGAAGAACTTGATGCCGTTGTCCTGATATGAGTTGTGCGACGCACTGATGACGACGCCGGCGGCGCCGCGGAAAGTCTTGGCCAGATACGCAATCGCCGGCGTCGGCAAAGGGCCGAGGAGCAGAATATCCATGCCCGCCGCCGACAGGCCGGCTTCGAGCGCGGACTCGAACATGTAGCCGGAAATGCGGGTATCCTTGCCGATCAGCACCTTATTTCCGTCACCGGCGAGCGCCTTGCCCGCGGCCCAACCCATTTTCAGCACCGTTTGCGGCGTCATCGGCTCGACCCCGACGCACGCACGCACCCCGTCGGTGCCGAAGTATCTTCTGGAGGAAGGTCTCATCCGTGCAGTCGGCCGATGCTCAATCCGTGTTCAAGCCGCGACACCGGAAAGCCGAAAGCGCGCGGCGTCTGCATAAGCGGTCAAAAGTCGAGTTCATCGGTATAAAGTCTCAGGCGCTTGTCCCTCGCTGTCTTCCCGGCCGTCTT
>CAZKLI010000056.1:0-2286 GCA_964553575.1 uncultured Chromatiales bacterium | reverse complement strand
AAGATATTCCTGAGGCGCGCGCGCGCGGCGGACAAGGAATCGCCGGCATCCGTTGTTTTCGGGTGTGATAGGCTGAAGCGGTGCCCGATCATCCAAAGTCTTTGAACGAAGCTGGCGCGTTCTCGGCGCCCGGCGGCGGCGTTCGCCGCACCGAGTCGAAACGCCCGCGTGCTTGTCTGTTGCACGTGGACTTGGGAAGAGCGGGCGGCGACGCCCCGGTTCAGGAATTCGTCGAACTCGCGAAAGCCGGAGGCGCCGAGGTCTGCGGCGTCTATCGCGCCCGGCGCGCGCGGCCCACGGCCAAATACTTCATCGGCAGCGGCAAGGCCGAGGAAATCAGGCGCCGCCTTGAGCGCAACGACGCCCGGCTTCTGATCGTCAATCATGACTTGTCGCCGGCTCAGGAGCGCAACCTGGAACGCCTGTGCAGCGCGCGCGTGCTCGACCGCAGCGGCCTGATTCTCGACATATTTTCGCAGCGCGCCCGTTCGCATGAAGGCAAATTGCAGGTCGAGCTCGCGCAGCTCGACCATCTTTCGACCCGGCTGGTGCGCGGCTGGAGCCACCTCGAGCGGCAGAAAGGCGGTATCGGCCTGCGCGGGCCCGGCGAGAAACAGCTCGAAACCGACCGGCGCCTGATCGGCAAGCGCATGACCGAGATCAACAAGCGCCTGGAACGCATCAAGTCGAGCCGGCGTTTGGGGAGGCGGTTGCGCAGGAAACACAGGCTGCCGACGATCGCTTTGGTCGGTTACACCAACGCCGGCAAGACCGCGCTGTTCAATCGTCTGACCGACGCTTCGGCGCATTCGTCAAGCGGATTGTTTGCGACGCTCGACCCGATGATGCGCAGGTTTGAGCTTGCGCCTGAGAACGGCAAGCCCTCGGCCGCGGTGCTCAGCGACACCGTCGGCTTCATCGGCGATCTGCCGCACACCTTGATCGAGGCGTTCAACGCGACGCTGCTCGAGGTGCGTGAAGCCGATCTGCTGCTGCACGTGGTGGACTCCGCGTCGGCCGAGCAGGACGAACACCGCCGCGAAGTCGAGCGGGTTCTGCGCGCAATCGGCGCGCACGAGGTGCCGAGGCTGACCGTGTTCAACAAGTCCGACCTGACGCATTGCCCCGCGACGGTGATATGCGACGAGAAAGGCCGCCCGGCGGCGGCGGTCTTATCGGCTTGCACCGGCGCCGGCGTCGAGGCGCTGATACGGGCGGTCGCCGAACGGGTCGCGCCGAAGACGCGCTGCTACGAAGCGCGGATTCCCGCGGTCGGCGCGGGGCTGCGCTCGATCGCTTACGCCAGCGGCGAGGTGATGTGCGAGGAGTATCTGTGCGGCGAAGGGTGGCGTTTACGCTTGCGCCTTGCGGATAACGTCGCCGGCGGTCTGCTCAAGCGTGCCCGCGACTTGGGGTGTGCGTTGGAATTGTCCGAGCTGTGACGCCGTGGTTCATCCCGGCGGGGTGTTCCGTTTCGACGGCGGTTTTTGTTAGAATGGGGCGTTTCACCAACCGTTCAGCGTAAGAAGCCGGAGCAATAAGCAGTGTCCTGGAACCAGCCGGGCGGCGGCCAGCAACAGCCGCCTGACCTTGACGAGATCTTCAAGAAATTGGGGGCGTCGTTGAGCCGCATTTTCAACGGCGGCGACCGCGGCGGGGGTGAGAACGGCGACGGTGGCAACCGGCGCGGCTCCTACGGCAAGTTCGGTTCGCTGGGAATCGGGTTCTTCGTGATTATCGCGCTGGTGGTTTGGGGGCTTTCGGGAATCTACATCATCAGCGAAGGCAGCCGCGGGGTGGTGCTGCGTTTCGGCGAGTATCAATACATGACCGGCCCCGGCCCGCACTGGCACATTCCGTACCCGATCGAAACCGTCGAGAAAGTCGACGTCGACAGGATTCGCTCGGCGCAGAACAAGACCCACATGCTCACCGAGGACGAGAATATCGTCGAGGTCGAGTTGGCCGTGCAGTACCGGGTCAAGGACGCGGCCAATTACCTCTTCAACGTGCGTCTGCCCGACGCGTTCGACGTCGCGGTCAACCAGTCCGAAGGCACGTTGTTTCAGGTGATGGAAAGCGCCTTGCGCGAGGTCGTCGGCAAGAGCGTGATGGATTTCATCCTCGGCGAAGGGCGCGCCGAAATCGCCGCCGGGATAAAGTCCTTGATGCAGGATACGCTCGACGATTACCGCTCCGGAATCGAGGTAATCAGTGTGAATCTTCAGCAGTCGCAGCCGCCGCAAGCGGTGCAGGACGCGTTTGCCGACGCAATCAAGGCGCGCG
>CAZKLI010000055.1:0-8945 GCA_964553575.1 uncultured Chromatiales bacterium | reverse complement strand
GTGCAGGGTCTGCGGGCCGAACACGACGTCCACGCACGGCGCGACCGAAGCGAAGACGCCCGAGGAGGCCGACGTGCTGCTGATGAACACTTGCTCGGTGCGGGAGAAAGCCCAGGAGAAGGTGTTTTCGGAGCTCGGACGCTGGAAAGCGTTGAAAGCCGCCAAACCGGGCACGGTCATCGGCGTCGGCGGTTGCGTCGCGAGCCAGGAGGGCAAGGCTTTGCAGGCGCGCGCGCCGTGCGTGGACGTGGTGTTCGGCCCGCAAACCCTGCACCGCCTCCCGCGTTTGCTCGACGAGGCGGCGGGCGGGAAGCGGCTGGTTGACGTCTCGTTTCCTCAGGTCGAGAAGTTCGACTGCCTGCCCGAACCGCGGGTCACCGGGCCGACCGCGTTCGTCTCGATCATGGAGGGATGCAGCAAATACTGCTCGTTTTGCGTCGTGCCGTACACCCGCGGCGAGGAAGTCAGCCGTCCCGTCGCCGGCGTCCTGCAGGAAACCCGGCGGCTCGCCGCCGGCGGCGTCAGGGAAGTGACCTTGCTCGGGCAGAACGTCAACGCCTACCGCAGCGTCTCCGAGGACGGCACGCCGGTGGACTTCGCGTTGTTGCTGTACTACGTCGCCGCGCTCGACGGCGTCGCGCGCATTCGCTACACCTCGTCGCATCCGATCGAATTCACGCCCGCGCTGATCGAGGCGTACGCCGACGTGCCGCAGTTGGTCAATCATCTGCACCTGCCGGTGCAAAGCGGTTCCGACCGGGTGCTCGCGGCGATGAAGCGCGGCTACACCGCGACCGAGTACAAATCGATCATCCGCAGGCTGCGCGAGGTCAGGCCGGGGATATCGGTGTCGTCGGATTTCATCGTCGGTTTCCCCGGCGAAACCGGCGAGGATTTCCAGAAGACGATGGATCTGGTCGAGGCGGTCGGTTTCGACCAGTCGTTCAGCTTCATCTACAGCGCGCGTCCCGGGACGCCGGCGGCGGCGTTGCCCGACGACACGCCGTTGGAGGTCAAGAAGGAACGCCTGCAGACCCTGCAAGCGCGCCTCGACCGCAACGCCGCCGAGGTTTCCAACGGCATGGTCGGCACCGTGCAGCGCGTGCTGGTCGAGGGCGAAGCGAAGAAAGGCCGCGGCGAGCTGTGCGGGCGCAGCGAGAACAACCGCGTCGTCAATTTCGAGGCGCGGGGAACCCGCCCGGGCGAATTCCTGGACCTGCGAATCACCGAGACCTTGCCCAACTCCTTGCGCGGGGTTCGGGCTTGAGCAGGCGCGGGGTGTGGGTGCAGGCAAGCGTGATGTGCAGACTTGAGCAGACGCGGGGTTCGGGCTTGAGTAGGTGCGAGGTGTGGGCACAGGCAAGCGTGACGTGCGGGCTTGAGCAGGCGCGGGGCGTCCGGCGGGCGTTTGCGTGAAAAGCTCGGCACGACGCCGGGCTTGTTATAATCCGGCTCCAGTTGCCTTACGGGTGCGCCCAAGACTTTTTTGACAGACCAAACTCGCAGCTTCTCGCTCGTTCTCGAGCCCGCCGACAATCCCCGCTTGGTCAACTTGTGCGGTCCCATGAACGAGCACTTACGCCAGATCGAGCAGCGCTTCGGCGTGCAGATTCTCAACCGCGGAAATTACTTTTCGGTTTCCGGTTCCGAGGGGGCGGGTCGCGCGACCGTCAAGATCATCAAGGCGTTGTACGACACGACCGAGGACGAGGAACTGACTTCAGACGAGGTTCACCTTTACTTGCAGGACGCCAATCTGCACAAAATCACCGAAGAGCCGCAGCGCGAGGACGTGCTGGTGCGCACGCGCCACACCCGGGTCAAGGCCAAAGGCGCGGCCCAAGCCGACTATCTGACGAGCTTATGCAACTGCGACCTGACTTTCGGCATCGGCCCGGCCGGCACCGGCAAGACCTACCTTGCGGTCGCGGCGGGCGTCGAGGCGCTGGAGAAGAACTCGGTGGAAAAGCTGGTGCTGGTCAGGCCGGCGGTCGAGGCCGGTGAGAGGCTCGGGTTTCTTCCGGGCGACTTGGCGCAGAAAGTTGACCCCTACCTGAAACCGATGTACGACGCGCTTTACGAAACCATGGGGTTTGACCGGGTCAACAAGCTGATTGGCAAGAACATGATCGAGATCGCGCCGCTGGCCTACATGCGCGGGCGTTCCCTGAACAAGGCGTTCATCATTCTCGACGAGGCGCAGAACACGACGATCGAACAGATGAAGATGTTCTTGACGCGCATCGGTTTCGGTTCGAGAACCGTGGTGACCGGCGACGTCACCCAAGTGGATCTTCCCGGAGACAGGGAGTCCGGGCTCAAGCACGTCGCGCGCGTGCTCGACAAGGTCGAAGGCGTGAACTTCGTGTATTTCGGTTCCAGGGACGTCGTTCGCCACGCCCTGGTCAAGCGCATCATCCGCGCCTACGAGAACCATGAAAAGAAAGGAAGCGCCGCGCGAAAGTTGACGAGCAAATGAAAGCGCGTCCAATTCATCATCGTCCGCATCAAGGGAGCCGCGAGAGCAATCCGCCGCGTGCGATCGGAGTCGTCTTGAAGACGAACTTGGACGATCCGGCCGGTTTCGATATTCCGGCGCAGGCTGACTTCGACCGCTGGGCCTCCGCGGCGCTCGACGCGGGTGCCGAGATTGGACGGGACGCGGCGCTTGAGGTGTGCGTGGTCGTGGTTGACGCCGAGCAATCCGCCGCGTTGAACCGGCGGCACTTTGACAAGAACGCCCCGACCAACGTGCTGGCCTTTCCTTGTGACGCGCCGACGCCCGGCGGCGAGCCGAAGCCGCTCGGAGACGTCGTGATTACCGCGCCGGTGGTCGAGGCCGAAGCGCGCGAGCAGGGCAAGCAGCCCGTCGCCCACTGGGCGCATTTGTTCGTTCACGCAATGCTTCATTTGCAAGGCTACGACCACGTTGAGGACGACGAAGCCGAGCGGATGGAAGCGCGTGAAGTCGCCGTTCTGAACCGGTTGGGTTTTTCAGATCCGTATCAGGCGGAAGCTTCCGGGCGTTCACCCGATGCCCGTCCATTTAATGAGTAAGGACGTCAAAGAAGAGCCTCCCAGTAGAAGCTGGTTGCGGCGTCTTGCGGACAGGTTGTGCCTGCGCCCGCGCAATACGCAGGGGCTGGTTACGATGCTCAAGCGCGCCTCCGCCGACGGCGTGCTCGACCGCGACCTGCTGGTGATGATCGAGGGCGTGTTCTGCGTCGGCGATTTGCGGGTGCGTGACATCATGATCCCGAGGCCGCAGATGAAGGTCATCCGCAAGGACGCAGCCGCCGAACAGATCTTGGCGATGGTCACCGACGGTTCGCATTCACGCTTTCCGGTCGTCGGCGACAGCCCCGACAAGATCGAGGGGATTCTCCACGCCAAGGACCTTTTGAATTTCTTCAACAACGACGGCGAGCGGCCTCTCGACGTCAACGAATACCTGCGCCCGCCGGTAATCGTGCCGGAGAGCAAACGGCTCAAGGTTCTGCTCGAAGAGTTCCGCAACAACCGCAATCACCTGGCGATCGTGGTCGACGAATACGGCGGGGTTTCGGGCTTGGTGACGATTGAGGACGTGCTTGAGCAGATCGTCGGCGACATCACCGACGAATACGACGTTGACGAGGACAACTACATATTCGCGCACCGCGACGGGCACTTTCGGGTCAAGGCGCTCACCCCTCTGGAAGACTTCAACGAGCATTTCAAGACCCAGCTGGTCAACGGCTCCGCCGACACGGTGGGCGGCCTCGTCGTCAACGCTTTCGGTCATCTGCCGAAACGCGGAGAGACCGTTGAGGTCGGCGTCTTTCGGTTTGAAGTCATGCGCGCCGACGACCGGCGCATTCATTTGCTGTCGGTCAGGAAAAAAGGTTGACCCGACCGGCGTCGCCGTACTCAAGGGGACGGCGCCGGGGGCGATATACTTTGTCTGGGGAGGCGCTCATATCCATCCGACGCTTCACCGACTGCCCGGCCGCCCTGTTACCGAAAGCCGCGTCGCCCGCAAACGTTCCCGGGCCGCCCGGACGACCGCGCCGGCTCGGCACGAAGGAAACCGGCATTAAGCAAGGATGATGACCTGGGGCAAAAGACACATAAGTTCCCCGGTGCTCAGCGCGGCGGCCGGCGTCGCGCTGAGCTGCGCTTACGCGCCCTTGTCGTGGTTCCCTCTTGCGATAATTGCGCCGGCGGCGGTGCTGTTGTCTTGGCGCCGCCGGGCGCCGAGGGCGGCGGCGTTGGACGGCTGGATCTTCGGCTTTGCGCATTTCGCCACGAGCTTCTACTGGGTCTATTACAGCTTGCACGACTTCGGCGAGGCGCCGGCGGCGCTCGCAATCGCGGCGACCCTGCTGTTCGTCGCGACGTTGGCGGTGTATTTCGCGGCTTTGGCCTGGGCGGTTGCGTTCGCCGCGCGCTTCGTCCGGGCTGCGCCCTTGTGCTTGCTGCTGTATCCGTCGCTGTGGACCTTGAGTGAATGGTTGAGAGGCGTTCTGCTGACGGGATTTCCGTGGAACTTCGCCGGGCAGGCGATCGTGGATTCTCCGCTCGCCGGGGTGCTGCCGGTGTTCGGCGCGACCGGCGCGTCGTGGCTTGCGATCTTTCTGGCGGGTTGTTTGGCGCTCGCCTTTTCACGCCGCGCCGCGCGCGCCGTCGCCGCCGGTGCTTTCGTCGCGGCGTCGGCGGCGGGTGCGGCTTCGGCGTTGCTTGAATGGACGGTTCCCGCCGGCGAACGCGTCGAGGTTGCGCTGGTGCAGGGCAACGTCGAGCAGAATCTCAAGTTCGACCGCAACAATTTCCGGCGCATCGTCGAGACGTATCGCGGGCTGAGCGCGCGCGCGCTGGGAGCCGGCCTCGTGCTGTGGCCGGAGACCGCGGTGCCGGCGTATTACGACTTGATCGAGGAGGATCTGGCGGCGCCGCTCGGCGACGAGATTCGTGAGGCGGGCGGGGAGTTCGTTCTGGGCGCCTTTGTGCGCGACGAGGACGGCGGCGCTTACAATGCGCTCGTCAAGGTCGCGTCCCCGCCGCAGGTCTATCGCAAGCGGCATTTGGTGCCTTTCGGCGAATACCTGCCGCTGCGCGGCCTGCTGGACTTTTTCAAGGCGTGGATACTGATTCCGATGTCCGACCTCAAGGCCGGGCGCGACCGCCCCCTGATGCGCGTCGGCGAACACGACGTCGGGGTTTCGATTTGTTATGAAGTCTCGTTCGCAAGTGAGATAATGGACGCTTTGCCGGAAGCCGCTTACTTGATCAACGTCAGCAACGATTCGTGGTTCGGCGACTCGACCGCGCCGTATCAGCACCTGCAGCTCGCCCGGTTGCGCGCGGCGGAGACCGGGCGGGAGATGGTCAGGGCGACCAGCACCGGCGTTTCGGCCTTCATTGATCATGAGGGGAACGTCGTTGAACGTTCGCGGCAGTTTGCCGAACAGCTGGTCACCGCGACGATCGAGCCGCGCCGCGGGCGCACCCCGTACTCGGTTTGGGGCGACGCCCCGGTGCTGGCGTGGTCTTTGCTTGCGGTGTTCGGTCTTGCAGTGACGGCGGTGAGGCGACGCAAATGACAAAGCAACTGAATCTGACGCCGGTTATCCTGGGCGGCGGCGCGGGGACGCGCTTGTGGCCGTTGTCGCGCAAGCGTTTCCCGAAGCAGTTTGCGCCGGTGCCGATGGACGGCGTTGCGGGCGGCAATCTGTTCCGTGCGACGGTCGAGCGCGCGGCGTTGCTTGCGCCTGAGCGCATATTGATCGTATGCAACGAGGAGCATCGTTTCTTGGTTTCGGGCAACCTGGGCGGATTCGAAAGCGTTGACTTTTCGATACTGGTCGAGCCGGTGTCGCGCAACACCGCGCCGGCAATCGCGCTCGCGGCGTTTGACGTGACCGAGCGAGACGGCGACGGCTTGATGCTGGTGTTGCCGTCCGACCACGCGATTTCCGACGGCGCCGGTTTCGTCGAGGCGGTGCGTACGGCGACGGATGCGGCGCGCGAGGGGATGCTCGTGACTTTCGGCGTTGTTCCCGAACGCGCCGAGACCGGGTACGGCTATATCCGTCAAGGCGAGGCGCTCGACGGCGGGGCGGGCAAGGTTTATCGCGCCGCGGAATTCCGCGAAAAGCCCGACTTCGAGACCGCGCGACGCTGGCTTGAATCGGGCGACTATTACTGGAACAGCGGCATGTTCCTGTTCAAGGCGAGCGTGTATCTCGAACAGCTGCGCGCCGCGGCGCCGGAGGTCCACGCGGCGTGCGAGAAGGCGTACGCCGGGCGCGCGCCGAGTTTCGATTTCGTCTGCGCCGAGCGCGGCGCTTTCGAGGCGTGTCCCGAAATATCGGTGGACTACGCGGTGATGGAGAAAGCCGCCGACGTCGCGGTGGTGCCGACGAAAATCGGTTGGAGCGACGTCGGTTCGTGGGAGACGATGGCGTCGTTGTTCGAAAGCGACGGCGACGGCAACGCGTTCGCCGGCGACGCCGTGTTCGACGACGCCTCGAACAACGTCGTCTATGCGGGCAATCGCTTGATCGCTGTGCTCGGCGTTCACGACTGCATCGTCGCCGAGACGCCCGACGCGGTGCTGGTCGCACACCGCGGCGAGGCGCAAGGCGTCAAGCGCATGGTCGAGAAATTGCGCGGACTCGGGCGTGAGCAGGCAACCGAACACCGCAAGGTCTATCGCCCGTGGGGGTCTTACGAAAGCGTTGACGCCGCCGCCGGATTTCAGGTCAAGCGCATCATCGTCGATCCCGGGCAAAGCTTGTCCTTGCAGCGTCATCGCCGTCGCTCGGAACATTGGATCGTCGTGCGCGGGGAAGTGTTCGTGACGCGCGACGATGAACGGTTCACGCTCGGGGTCAATCAGTCCACTTACATTCCGGTCGGGACCAAGCATCGCCTGGAGAATCCGGGCGACGAGCCCGCTCATCTGATTGAAGTGCAATGCGGCGACTATCTCGGCGAAGACGACATCGAGCGCTTTGAGGACGATTACGGCAGAACCGGCGGGTCTTGAGCCTGAGGCGAGATGGAGCAGTACGATCCGCACCGCCTCGAACGGGAGGCTCAGGAATACTGGGAGAGCAACCGTTGCTTTCGCGCCGTCGCCGACCCGGCGCGCGAAAAGTATTACTGCCTCTCGATGTTTCCCTATCCGAGCGGCAGGCTGCATATAGGGCACGTGCGCAACTACACGATCGGCGACGTCATCAGCCGCTACCAGCGGATGCTCGGCAAGAACGTGCTGCAGCCGATGGGGTGGGACGCGTTCGGCCTGCCCGCCGAAAACGCGGCGATTCAGAACAAGCAGGCGCCCGCCGCGTGGACCGAGGCGAACGTCGAGTACATGAAAGGGCAACTGCGCCGCCTCGGCTTCGCTTACGACTGGGAGCGCGAGATTACGACCTGCAAGCCGGAGTACTACCGCTGGGAGCAGTGGTTTTTCACCCGTCTGTTCAAGCAAGGCGTGGCGTACCGCAAACGGTCGTGGGTCAACTGGGACCCGGTGGACAACACGGTGCTCGCCAACGAACAGGTCATCGAAGGCAAGGGGTGGCGCTCGGGCGCGCCGGTCGAGCGCAGGAACGTCCCTCAATGGTTTTTGCGCATCACCGATTACGCCGAGCGGTTGCTCGACGACCTCGACCTGCTCGGCGAATGGCCGGAGCAGGTCAAGACGATGCAGCGCAACTGGATCGGCCGTTCAAGAGGGCTGGAGATCGAGTTCGCGCTTGAGGGGCGGGACGATTCGATCACGGTGTTCACGACGCGTCCGGATACGCTGATGGGTGCGACCTATCTGGCGCTTGCGCCTGAGCATCCGCTGGTCGGCAAGCTCGCCGAATCCGAGCCGAAGATCGCCGAGTTCATCGAGGCTTGCCGGCGGCGTTCGACCGCCGAAGCCGACGTCGCCGTCGAGGAGAAAGCCGGCGTTGACTTGGGCCTGCGTTGCCGCCACCCGTTGACCGACGAGCCGCTGCCGGTGTGGTGCGCGAACTTTGTTCTGATGGAGTACGGATCGGGCGCGGTGATGTCGGTGCCGGCCCACGACCAGCGCGACTGGGAGTTCGCCAGGGCTTACGGGCTTGAGGTCCGCCGGGTCATCCGCCCGCACGCGGGACAAGAAGACGTTGACGTCGAGCAGGGCGCGTTTGTCGAGAAAGGCGTGCTTTATGACTCGGGTGCGTACGACGGCATGGACTTCGACGCCGCTTTCGAAGCGCTCGCCGCCGATTTGGAGCAGGTCGGAAGAGGGCGTCAAGTCGTCAACTACCGGCTGCGCGACTGGGGCGTCTCGCGTCAGCGTTATTGGGGTGCGCCGATACCGATGTTGCACGCCGGCGGGCGGGTCGAGGCGGTGGCCGAAGACGACCTGCCGGTTACCCTGCCTGAAAGCGACGGTTTCGACCCGGGTGCGTCGCCTTTGCACGCGCCGGCTTTCCGCGACACCGGCGAGACCCGCAACGGCAAGCCGCTGTTGCGCGAGACCGACACCTTCGACACTTTCTTCGAGTCGAGCTGGTACTTCGCTCGTTTCGCAAGCCCCGGCTGCGAAACCGCGATGCTCGGCGAGGAAGCTGGCTACTGGTTGCCGGTGGACCAATACGTCGGCGGCATCGAACACGCGGTGTTGCATCTGCTGTACGCGCGTTTTTTCTACAAGCTGATGCACGACGAGGGGCTGGTCAAGGACGCCGAGCCTTTCAAGCGGCTGCTGACTCAGGGGATGGTGCTCAAGGACGGCGCCAAGATGTCGAAGTCGCGCGGCAACACGGTGGACCCCGAGAGTCTGATCGAGCGCTACGGCGCGGACACGGTGCGTTTGTTCATCATGTTTGCGGCGCCGCCGGAACAATCGCTCGAATGGTCGGACGCTGGCGTCGAGGGGGCGTACCGGTTCTTGAAGCGGTTGTGGAAGCAGGTGTCCGAGC
>CAZKLI010000054.1:0-1662 GCA_964553575.1 uncultured Chromatiales bacterium | reverse complement strand
GTCTGGTGGTGTCTTTGACCTCGGTCGGCGGCAATCTTGGGGTAAGTCCCGGTGAGGTGACGTTGAGTTCGATGGTGCGGACGGCGGAGGTGTCGGTGACGGCGCGGGCGGATACGGTTTCGACGAGGGTGCTGGCGCTGGCGTCGGCGGGCTCGTCGGTCGGCGACGCGGCCGTAGCATCGGGGTCTTTGCCGGTCGAGGTGGTTCGCGGCGTCGAGTTGCTGCTTTCCGCCCCGGGCGGAGTTGACGCAGTGGTGCTCAAGGCGAATGAGACGATCGAGTTGACGGTGGCGACGAGCCCGGCGTTGACGGAGAGTGAAAGTGTTGAGGTCGGTCTGGAGGCGGAGGGCGCCGGTGTGACGCTGATGGGCGTTGAGACGCTTGAGTTGACGCTGGACGGCGCTCGGACAAGCATGACCGTATCGTTGACCGCGACCGACCCGGACGTGTCGGGGCGGGTTGTCGCGATGGGGACGAGTCAAGACGTCGAGGTTTTGCGCGATGCGTCGGTCGAGGTACGGACGGACCCCGCGCCTCAGGTGTCTTTGGAGTTTGACCCGTCGCCGGAAGTCAGGGTAGAGCGGAGTCGCAGCACGTTGCTCAAGGTTGCCGTAAGCCCGCCGCTTGAGGCCGGCCAGTTGGCGGTGGTGTCGTTGAGCGTCGCGGCGGATTCGGGCTTTTCTTTCGGCGCCGGTGCGTCAACGCAGGTTGTGTTGAACGAACCGTTGCAGGAGACGTTGGTGCAGGTCGGCTCGGCGGCGGTGATTGGTGCGCAGGCAGAGGTCGAGATTGTGGTGCTGTCCACGCAGGGAGTAACAATCCTGCCGCCGCTTCCGTCGTTGACGCTGCGTTCTGTGACACCGTCGGTGTCGGTGGCGTTTGCGCCCGCCGGTGAATTGTCGTTGACGGAAGGGCGCGACGCGGAAGTGGAGTTGAGCCTTGAGGATTATTCTCTGTCGGGCAATCAGGAAATCGTGCTCGGTGTTGCGGTGGACGGGGACGGATTGACGGTCGCGCCGCCGCGGGTGACGCTGACCGAGACGATGCAGTCCGCGACGGTGAGGGTGAGTGCATCGAGGGACGCGGCTGAGACGGGTGCTTTGACGGTGTCGGCTTTGAGCGGTGCTGAGTTGGTCGGTGAGACGTCGTTGCCGGTGTCGGTGCTGCTGCGTGCGTTGTCGGTGCTGTTCGACCCGCCTGAGCTGACGTTGGTGCGCGGCGGCGTCGAGCCGGATGACGTTTCGGCGGAGGTGCGGGTGCTGGCCGTCCCGACGCCGGCAAGCGGCCAGACGTTGCGGTTAGGTCCGGAGCTGAGCGGATCTATCAGGGTGTCGCCCTCGGGGGCGTTCAGCTTTGGTTCTTCGACCGTCAGCAAAGTGCTGACGATACGCGCCGGTCGAAACACGCAGCGCAACGCGGGTGTCACCTTACGGCAATTGGGCGGCAGCGCCGGACTGGAGGATACGGTGGTGTTGCTTGGCGCGTTGACGATCAACGTGCTGCGTGGCGTGAACCTGACGTTTGCGGTCGACGAGTCGCCGTTCATCGTGGGCGAGGAGAAAGAAGTTACCGTGGCGACCGAGCCGCCGTTGGAAGAGACCGAGGAAGTCGTCGTGACGCTTGCGGGTGAAGGTCTGTTCTTGAGCGATGCGTTGATAAGCC
>CAZKLI010000053.1:0-16035 GCA_964553575.1 uncultured Chromatiales bacterium | reverse complement strand
CTCGACGACGTGGTCACCGCCGGCACCGCCGTGCGGGAAGCGGCGGCGTTGATACAGGACGCGGGCGGCACGGTGGCCGGCGTCGCGGTGTGTTTCGACCGCGGAGAGAAAGGCCCGAACGGAGATTCCGCAATCAACGAGATCGAGCGGGAACTTCAGCTTAAGGTTATATGCATCGCCGGCTTCAGCGATTTGCTTTCGTGCGTTGACGCCGGGGAGCGTGACAGGCTTGAAGCTTACTTCAGGTGTCACAGCGAAGCCTGAGCGCGTCGTTTCAACCGGGTTTTCAGGTCGTAATCAAGGTGCCGACGCCCGCGTCGGTCAGCAGCTCGAGCAGCAAGGCGTTTTCTACGCGCCCGTCAATGACGTGTGCGGCGCTGACTCCCGCGAGCACTGCGTCGAAAGCGCATCTGACCTTGGGCAGCATGCCCGCGTGAATTACGCCGTTTTCTATCAGTTCGGCGGTGACTTGCGAGGTGACGCTGGTGATTAATTTGCCTTCGGCGTCGAGCACGCCGGCGGTGTTCGTCATCAAGATCAGCTTTCGCGCCTTCAATGACCGGGCGACGCCGGCGGCCGACAAGTCGGCGTTTATGTTGTAAGGCAAGTCGTCTTCACCGACGCCGACCGGCGAAAGAACCGGGATGGTTTTATCCGAAACCGCGAGTTCGGTCAGCTCCGGCGCAACGCCGGTGACCTTTCCGGCGAAGCCGAAGTCGGTGTCGTCGCCGGGACGCTTGAACTTCGCGGCGCGAATCATCGCGTCCTCGACGCTCAATCCCTCCGCGTCGCCTCCGTGCTCTTCGATCGAGCGTGTAATCCCGGCGTTGACTTCGGCGAGTGCGTCGCAGACGACCCCCATGGCCGCCTCGTCGGTCACCCGAATGCCGTCAACAAACGTGCTTTCCAAACCGTGCTCTTTCAGGCGCGCCGAGATGTGCGGCCCGCCGCCGTGCACGATGACCGGGTGCATACCGACCGCTTTGAGCAGGACGACGTCGAGGGCGAAGCCGCGTTTGAGCGTCTCGTTGGTCATCGCGTTGCCGCCGTACTTGATGACGATGATCGCGCGGCGGAACCGCTGGATGTACGGCAACGCTTCGGTCAGGACCTTGACTCTTTCGTGCGGCGTAATCATGAGACGTTGCAGCTGATTTCAGAACGGCACTTTCAACTCGGGGTCAACCTTCAGCAGCTGCTCCCTGAAAGCGGATTGTAACCGCTCAAGTCCGGCTTGGTCGCCGGATTCGAACCGCAGCACCAGACACGGCGTCGTGTTCGACGCGCGCACAAGTCCCCAGCCGTGGTCGAATTCGACGCGCAAACCGTCGATGGTGCTGATTTCGGCGCCGTTGAAACGCGCTTCGGCGGCGAAGCGGCGCATGAATTCGTGCTGCTCTTCCTCGTGCTCAAAATGCACGTTGAGCTCCGGCGTGGCGACGGCACGCGGCAGGCGGTCGAAGATCTCGCTGCATTTGCTCGCTTCGCGCGACAATATCTCAAGCAGCCTCGCGCCGGCGTAAAGCGCGTCGTCGAATCCGAACCAGCGGTCGTTGAAGAAGATATGCCCGCTCATTTCGCCCGCAAGCAGCGCGCCGGTCTCTTTCATCGCGCCTTTGACGAACGAATGACCGGTGCGGCACATTCTTGCAACGCCGCCGTTGCGTTCGATCACCTGCGCGAGCAGGCGCGAGGACTTCACGTCGTAGATGATCGTTGCGCCCTGGTTGGTTTTCAGCACGTCCTGCGCGAACACCATCATTTGCCGGTCGGCCCAGACGATGCGTCCCGCGTCGTCCACGACGCCGAGACGATCGCCGTCGCCGTCGAACGCGAGACCGACGTCGAGCCCTTGCGAGCGCACGGTTGCAATCAGTTCCTCGAGGTTGCCGGGGACGCTCGGGTTCGGGTGATGGTTCGGGAAATTGCCGTCCACGTCGCAGTACAGGCAGGTCACTTCACAGCCGAGACGCTCGTACAACGAACGCGCCGCGGGGCCGGCGACGCCGTTGCCGCAATCAACCGCGACGCGCAAGGGGCGGGCGACGTGAACGCCGTCGGCGATGCCGCGCACGTAGTCTTCACGCACCGCTTTCTCGCGGCGTTCGCCCGACCCTTCGGAGAAGCGTCCTTCGACGCAGGCCGCGTACAACGCCGCGACGTCGTCGCCTGCAAGCGTGTGCGAGCGCATCATCATCTTCACGCCGTTGTACTGCGGCGGGTTGTGACTGCCGGTCACCATCAGACCCGAGCCTGAGCCTTCACGGTGCGCGGCGAAATACAGCGCCGGCGTCGGCACTTCGCCGACGTCGACCGCGTCGGCGCCCGACGCGGTCAGCCCGCGAATCAACGCGCCGGACAAGGCGGCGCTCGACAGGCGCCCGTCGCGCCCGACCGCGACCTCGCCGCAATCGGGGTAAAGCGTCGCCAGCGCGCGTCCGAGCATGAACGCTTGGGTTTCGCCGAAGTCGTCGCCGACCACGCCGCGTACGTCGTACGCCCTGAATATGCTGCGGCTGATTGGCGCGCCGCTCATTCCCGCCCCGTGTGTCCGAATCCCCCGGCGCCGCGCGGGCTCTCGGTGAATTCCTCGACGACGTCAAAACCCGGGTGCGCGACCGGCACGAACACCAGCTGCGCGACGCGATCGCCCGGGTGGATCGTGAAACGCTCGCGCCCGCGGTTCCAGCACGACACGAAAATCTGGCCTTGATAGTCGGAATCGATCAACCCGACCAGGTTGCCGAGCACGATGCCGTGTTTGTGGCCGAGACCTGAACGCGGCAGGACGACCGCGGCCCAGGACGGGTCGCCGATGTGTATCGCGAAGCCGGACGGAATCAGTTCGACGGCGCCGGGCGGCAGCTCGACGTCGGTTTCGACGCACGCGCGCACGTCCAGCCCGGCCGACCCCTGCGTCGCCGCTTGCGGCAGGGGGAATTCGTTGCCGAGCCGGGGGTCGAGAATCTTAAGCTGTATGCTCTCGGGCGCCGGCACCGGTTTTCAGTTGATACAGACGAATAAAGAGCGACATCAGCCGCTCGCTCAAAACCGTTTTCGGCCCGGGCCCCAAGACTTCGTTGCCGCCGCGCCAATAGACTTCCAGCTCGGCGTTGTCGTCGCCGAAGTTATACGGCGCGTTCGGCCCCACCTGATTGGCGACGATCACGTCGAGGTTCTTTTCCAGAAGCTTGCTTCTGGCGTTGGCGGCGAGGTTGTGGGTTTCCGCGGCGAAACCGATCAGAAACGGATGAGCCGCCGTCGCCGCGACGCCGGCGAGAACGTCGGGTGTCCTGACCATGTACAGCTGCATCATTTCGCTGTTTTTCTTGATTTTGACGGCGGGCATGGGCGAGAGCGGGCGATAGTCGGCGATTGCGGCGCATGAAATGAACATCGAGGCGCCTCCGACGTGAGCGAGCACCGCCGTGCGCATTTCTTCGGCGGTTACCACGTCCACCCGCTGCACCGAAGGCGGCGTCGGCAAAGACACCGGGCCCGCGATCAGAATGACTTCGGCGCCCTGCTCACGCGCGGCGCGGGCGAGCGCGAACCCCATCTTTCCCGAGCTGTAGTTGCTCAGGCAACGCACCGCGTCGAGGGCTTCGCACGTCGGCCCCGCGGTGACGACCACCTTATGTCCCGCGAGCGTTTCACGCGAGAACGCTTCCGACAGGCAGTCGGCGATTTCCGCCGGTTCGAGCAAGCGGCCGTCGCCGGTCTCACCGCAGGCTTGTTCGCCTTCGTCAGGCCCCCATACAAGCACGCCGCGCTTCTGTAAGGTCTCGACGTTGGCGCGCGTTGCGGGGTGTTGCCACATCAAGCGGTTCATCGCCGGCGCGACCGCCGCCGGAACGTCCCCGGCAAGGTAGGTCGCCGACAGCAAGTCGTCGGCGTACCCATGCGCCATCTTCGCGAGCGTATTCGCCGACGCCGGCGCCACCACGAGAAAGTCCGCCCAGCGCGACAGTTCAACGTGCTTCATGCCGCCGTCCGCCGCGGTGGCGTCGTCGCCGGCCGCGGCGTTCCCGGCCAAAGCATCATCAGGGTCGGCGAAAAGTTCGGTCTCGACCCGCCGTCCCGACAATCCCTGAAACGTCGGCGCTCCGACGAAGCCGAGCGCCGCCCGCGTCATCACGACCTGAACCTCGGCGCCGCGACGACGCAGTTCGCGCACCAGCACCGCCGCCTTGTACGCGGCGATGCCGCCGGTGACGCCTAAGAGGATGTTTTTGTCCCTAAGAAACATAAATGCAGTTTAGCAAAAGGGCGCCCCGGTCGTTTATCGCCCGGGAGGCGCCGTTCGGTCGGAAAGACGCCTCCGCCGCCCGTCTCCCGGGGCAGGATGTCCCGGCAGGAGGCGCATCATGACGAAAATCAAAGAGTGGCCGAAACACGAAAGGCCGCGTGAAAAGCTGATTGCGAGCGGCCCGGAAAGTTTGTCCAACGCCGAGTTGCTTTCGATCTTGATCGGCAGCGGCAGCAGGAACCGCAGCGCGATGGAGACCGCGCACGACTTGCTTGCGACGTTCGGCGGGCTGCGCGCGATTACGCAGGCCGACCGCAAAACCTTGTGCTCGTGCAAAGGAATCGGCGACGTGCGGTTCGTTCTGTTGCAGGCGGCGCTTGAAATCATGCGCAGAAGCTTGCTTGAAACCATCAAGGAAAACGACGTGCTGAGCAACCCGGGCGTTGCACGAAATTACCTGAAGTTGAAGATGCGCGGTTATGAGCACGAGGTTTTCGCGTGCATGTTTCTCGACAACCAGCATCGGGTCCTGGGGTTTGAGGAAATGTTCCGCGGCACCATAGACGGCGCCAGCGTGCATCCGCGCGAAGTCGTCAAGCGTGCGCTCCACTACAACGCGGCGGCGGTGATTTTCGTTCACAACCATCCGTCGGGTTCGCACGAGCCGAGCAAGGCCGACGAGAACATCACCAAGGAGCTCAAACGTTCGCTTGAGCTGGTTGACGTGCGGGTGCTCGACCATTTCGTCGTCGGCGAGAGAGTCACTTCGTTCGCCGAACGCCGGCTGCTGTGAGCGGCGAACGCAGGCCTGCGCTGCGCGTCCCCGGATGGTTATCCTTCGAACCGGTAGCCGAACCGTTCTATATCGTCTTTGTATTTCTCGGCGACAAGACGACGGGTTTTTGAGGTGTAGTAATCAACGTAGGGTTTGCCGTCGGCGCTTTTCATTTTCTTCACCCCGCAGTATTTGAGAAAGCGCGGGTCGAGCCCGGCGCGTTCGATTACCTGCGCAAGATCGTCCTGAAAGCGTTCGAGCCGCCCGACGAAATCCACGTCCCCGTCGCTGAAAAAAGCCGACTGCGGCTTGAAGTGCGGTTCACACAGATTGTCGGGAACCCGGCGGATGAACCGCACGAAATCCGTGAATGACACGCGGTTGAAACGAACGCGGGGGTAAAGGAATCGAAACCCTGCGAATACGCCCGGGCGCAGTGCAGCCACCTTGTTGAGATAACACGAGACGAGGCGCGCCCACGGGTTTCTGACGAACGCGAACCTGAAATAACCCTTGTATCGTGACGGTTGCAAGTCAAGAGTCGGTCTCGGAATCGTCAGTTCGTCCGCTTGTATATGCACCTCTTCGTTGTCGTCGGGCACCGGACGACCTTCGGCATCGAGAATCAACGACTTGATCGTGGTGCATCCTGTTTTGGGGACGTAGTAATAAATGAGCCTGCAACGTCCGCACACGATCGGGTCGGGCGCAGGCAAGTCAGGCAGGTATCTTGCGAGACGGAACGGGCGGGCGCAACGCAAAGGCACGTAATACATCCAGCGGTAACCGGCGATTGCCCGACCCTTGAAACGCTGGCACGACGTTAGGCGTTCGTTGTTGTGCATTCAAAGCACTCCGTTTTCTACATTAACCCGAATGAATCCACCCTATAAGGAAAGAGAGGTGTTTGACAAGTAGCGGGTATTATCTACACCTAGAATCGGCAACTGAACCTTTTCACATCGTCTTTGCACTTCTCGGCGACGGGGCAGCGGGTTCTTGCGGTGTGATGGTCGGTACGGGGTTCGTCGGTCGCGCTTTTCATCTTTTCACTCGGCGGTATCAGGCAAGCACCGATACGGTGTTTCTCGTTGCTTGAGCTTTAAAGCGAAAAGCACGCGCCGCCAGCCAGGTCGTGCCCGTTCAGGAACTCTTTCGCCCGCAGAATCCTTTTCCCGGGCGTCTGCAGTCGCTTGATTTCCAATGCTCCTCGGCCGCAGTGTACGAACAGGCGCTTGCCGTTCACGACGATGCGCCCGGGCTCGTCGGCCTGCATCGTGCAGACCTCGCTTTCCCATAGACGCAAGGTCAATTTTCCGAGGCGGGCTCGCGCGACCGGCCACGGGTTCAACGCGCGTATTTTACGCTCAAGTTCGACCGCCGGGCGTCGCCAGTCAACGTCGGCTTCCTCTTTCCGCAGCTTGTCCGCGTAGGACACGCCGTGTTCGCTTTGCGGCTCGGCGGCGGTGAGCAGGCGTTCGGCGTCGTGCAGGAACGCGTCGAGGATATGCGCGCCGATTCGAGCAAGCCGGTCGCCCAAAGTCGCCGCGGTGTCCCGCGGTTGTATCGGGCATTCACGGCGGGTGACGACGGGGCCGGCGTCGAGCCGGGGCGCCAGTTGCATCAGGCTGACGCCGGTGACTTTGTCGCCGGCTTCGATCGCGCGCGCGACCGGCGCCGCACCCCGCCATCGCGGCAACAGCGACGCGTGCAGGTTGACGCAACCGAGGCGCGGAATTTTGAGCGTCGCTTCGGGCAGAATCAGGCCGTAAGCGACCACGACTCCGAGGTCTGGTTTAAGCGCCGCCAGTGCGTCGCAGGCGGGTGCGTCCCAAGCGGCGGGTTGTTCGACCGGGAGCCGGTGCGCTTGCGCCGCCTCCTTGACCGGACTTGCTTGCAGACGGCGGCCGCGACCCGCCCTGCCGTCGGGTTTGGTATAGACGGCGGCGACTTCACGTCCGCCGTCGAGCAGCGTTTCGAGTGCTGCGAGCGCGGCGGGCGCGGTGCCGAGGAATACGATGCGGAAAGGCGTGCTCCGAAACTGCGTTACACCGCTTGGCGTGCCGCTTTTCGCTGTTGTTTTTTCACTTGGGCGAGCAGGCGCAGGCGCTTGAGCGGTGATAAGTAATCTATGAAAAGCTTGCCCTGCAGATGGTCTAGCTCATGTTGCACGCAGTCCGCGAGCAATCCGTCGGCTTCGAACTCGATTGATTGCCCGTCGCGGTCCAGCGCCGCGACCTTGACCCGCGCCGCACGCTTGACCGTGGCGCAGAAGTCGGGGACCGACAGACAGCCTTCCATGCTTTCGGTTTGGCCTTCGCGTTCGATGATTCTGGGATTGATCAGGCACATCGGGCGATTGCGCCGTTCGGACACGTCTATCACGACGATTTGCTTGTGGACGTTCACTTGGGTTGCCGCCAAGCCTATGCCGGCCGACGCGTACATCGTCGTGAGCATGTCGTCGGCGACCTTGCGGATCTCGTCGGTAAGCTCTTCGACCGGCTGGGCTTTTTGGCGAAGACGCGGGTCGGGGAAGCGCAAGATGGTGAAAGGCGCCGTCGGGGGGCGGTTTTTCAGCCGCTCGCGCACCTTGACCAAACGCGCGTAGTCGGTTTCCTTATAGTTGCCGGTCGTTTCCACGTTTTCACCCCCGAGTGACCGTTGCGAGCCGCTGAGCAGAAGAGCACGTCCACGTCGGCGGCGAAGCACCGTTATTATAAACGGGTTGAATTTGAATGGTGAAAAAGCCTGAACATTGGTTGGCGCTGCGTCACGCGCCGGGTCTTTCGAGCGCGGCGGCGTGCACGTTGGTCGAGCGTTGCGGCGGCGCACGCGCGGCGTGCTCGGCGGGCGCCGCCGAGTTGCGCGCTCTGGGCGTCGGAGAGGAAGCCGCGCGGTTTTTGCGTGCGCCGGGCGGAGAGAACTTTGAGCGGGACGTGCGTTGGCTCGAACGTGACGAATGTTCTTTGGTCGGCTGGGGTGAAGCGCGCTATCCGGAAAGACTGCGTGAGATAAAGGACCCGCCGCTGCTGCTGCTTGTCATGGGCGACGCCGAATTGCTTGACGAGCCGCAGATCGCGGTTGTCGGAACGCGCCGCCCGACGCCCGGAGGATTGGAAAACGCCCGCCGCTTCTCGGATTCGCTCGCGCGCTCCGGGCTGATTGTCGTCAGCGGTCTTGCCGCGGGCATTGACGCCGCCGCGCACGAGGCGGCGTTGGACGCGCAGGCGCCGACGGTTGCCGTAATCGGGACCGGTCTCGACGTCGTCTATCCGGCGAAGCACAAGGCGTTGACGCATCGCATCGTCGCTTCAGGCGCCGTGGTCTCCGAATTCTCCTGCGGCACGCCGCCGCATCCGGCCAATTTTCCCCGCCGCAACCGGCTGATGAGCGGCTTGTCGCTCGGCGTGGTGGTCATCGAGGCGGCGGACAAAAGCGGCACCTTGATTACCGCCCGGCTCGCCGGGGAGCAAGGACGCGAAGTGTTCGCGGTGCCGGGTTCGATCAGGAACCCGGTTTCGCGGGGCTGCCACCGCCTGATTCAGCAGGGGGCGAAGTTGGTGCAGTCGTTCGAGGACGTGCTGGTCGAGCTGGCGCCTTTGGTCGAGCTGAACCCCCGCGAGACCGGCGCCGGGGAAGCGAAAGCGCTTGGGTCATCGTCTTCCGGGGCGTCCTCCGGCGGTCTTGACGCCGAACACCGGCGCCTGCTTGAGTGCATGGGATATGATGAGCCGTTGAGCGTGGATGCGCTTGTCGAACGCAGCGCATTGACCGCAGCGGAAGTTTCATCCATGCTTTTAATCATGGAACTTGAAGGCCGCGTATCCTGTGACAACCACTTATACACGCGGGTTAAATGATTGGCTGCATAAGAAATGAATCTCGTCATCGTTGAATCTCCGGCGAAGTCCAAGACCATCAGGAAATATCTTGGCAAGGACTTTGAAGTCATGGCCTCCTACGGCCACGTGCGGGATTTGATTCCCAAAACCGGCGCGGTGGATACTGAAAACGGTTTCAGGATGCAGTACGAGCTGATCAAGAGGAGCGCGCAACAGGTGAATAAGATCGCCGCCGCGTTCAAGAAAGCCGACAATCTCTACTTGGCGACCGACCCCGACCGCGAGGGCGAAGCAATCTCGTGGCACCTGCGTGAAATCCTGAAGGAGAGACGCTTGCTCGACGGGAAAGGGGTGTACCGTGTCGTCTTCTACGAGATCACCAAGCAGGCCGTGCGGGATGCGTTTGAACGCCCGCGCGAGCTGTCGGGCGACCTCATAGACGCGCAGCAGGCGCGGCGCGCCCTTGATTATCTGGTGGGCTTCAATCTCTCGCCGCTGCTGTGGCGCAAGCTCCAGAGCGGTTTGTCCGCGGGGCGCGTGCAGAGCCCGGCGTTGCGCATGATCGTCGAGCGCGAATTGAAAATTGAAGCGTTCAAGCCGCGCGAATACTGGACGATTTCAGCGTTGCTCGACAAGGACGGCGAGGAATTCACGTCGCGCCTGTACGCGATGGGCGGAAAGAAGCTCGGCCAGTTCGACGTCGCCGACGAGAAGACCGCGACCGCGGCGCGCGACGGCATCCGTGCGGCGGCGAAAGACGGCGTCGTCGTCGCTTCGGTCGAGAAAAAGCAGCGCAAACGCAATCCGCCGCCGCCGTTCATCACCTCGACGCTGCAACAGGAAGCGGTGCGCAAGCTGGGGTTTTCCGCGAGCCGGACGATGCGCGTTGCACAACAGCTGTACGAGGGAGTGGACCTCGGGTCGGGTTCGGTCGGGTTGATTACCTACATGCGCACCGACTCGGTGACGCTCGCCGCCGACGCGGTCAAGGAGATTCGCGAGTACGTCGCCGAGACCTACGGCGACAAGAACTTGCCGGCGGAGCCGCGGATTTACAAGACCAAATCGAAGAACGCCCAGGAGGCGCACGAAGCGGTTCGCCCGACCTCGGCGGTGAATACCCCCGGCAAGATCAAGTCGGCGCTCGACCGCGATCAGTTCCGTTTGTACGAACTGATCTGGAAGCGCACGATTGCGTGCCAGATGACTCACGCGACGTTCGATACGGTCACCGCCGACATGAATTGCGGGGATTACGTATTGCGTGCCACCGGCTCGACGATGCGCGACCCCGGGTTCATGCTGGTCTATACCGAAAGCAGCGAAGACGCCGCTGAGCAGAAGTCCGGAACCCAGATTGACGACAAGGCTGACGACAAGACCGAACGCAAGCTGCCGGCGCTGGAGGAAGGCGACCGCCTCACGTTGAAACGCGCCGACGCCGAACAGCATTTCACCGAGCCGCCGCCGCGTTACGGCGAAGCCAGTCTGGTCAAGGCGCTGGAGGAATACGGCATCGGCCGCCCCTCGACCTACGCTTCGATTATCGCGACGCTGCAAAACCGCGAGTACGTGATTCTTGAGAAGAAACGGTTTCACCCGACCGACATAGGCCGCGCGGTGAACCGCTTCTTGACCGAGCACTTCGAGCGTTACGTTGATTATGAATTCACCGCGCACTTCGAGGACGAGCTCGACGAGATTTCACGCGGCGAACGCGGCTGGGTGCCCGTGATGGAGGAGTTCTGGCGCCCGTTCAAGACGCTGGTCGAAGAAAAAGACGAGAGCGTCAGTCGCGCCGAGGCGCTGCAGGCGCGCGAACTCGGCACCGACCCCGACAGCGGCAAGCCGGTCAGCGTGCGTCTCGGCCGCTACGGTCCGTTCGCGCAAATCGGCACCCGCGACGACGAGGAGAAGCCTAAGTTTGCAAGCCTCAGGCCGGGGCAGAAGATCGGCACCATCACGCTTGAAGAAGCGTTGAAGCTGTTCGAATTGCCGCGCGACCTCGGTGAAACCGAGGAGGGCGAGCCGTTGCAAGCGAACATCGGGCGCTTCGGCCCCTACGTGAAGTACGGCGATAAATACGCGTCGTTGAAGCACGACGATCCCCATACGATTACGCGCGAACGCGCGATTGAAGTGGTTGCTGAAAAGAAGAAAGCCGACGCGGAGAAAATCATCCGCGTGTTCGAAAAGGAAGGCATTCAGGTGTTGAAAGGGCGCTGGGGGCCTTATGTGACCGACGGCAACAAGAACGCACGAGTGCCGAAGGAGAAGGACGCCGGCGAGTTGACGCTCGAGGAGTGCCGCGATTTGCTCGACGCCGCGCCGGATAAGAAGCGGCGTGGCTGGGGGGCAAAGAAAGGTGCGAAGAAAAGCGCGCCCAAAAAAGCGGCGGCCAAGAAAACAGCCAAGAAGACGAGGAAAGCAGCGACGGCGCATGAGGATGGCGGGTCGTGAAAGGCTCGGTTGAGGACGCCGCCGCCGCGGTGCGCGCGGGCGGCGTCGTTGCCTGTCCGACTGAAGCCGTGTTCGGCCTGAGCTGTGACCCGGTGAATGAAAAAGCCGTGATGCGCGTGCTCGAGATCAAACGTCGCCCCGTGGACAAGGGATTGATTCTGATCGCTTCGGATTTCTCCCAGCTTGAACGTTTTTGCGGCACGCTCGACGAGGCGCGCTGGAGCGAGGTGCGGGCGAGCTGGCCGGGCCCTCATACGTGGTTGTTTCCGGCCGGCGCGGCGTGTCCGGCTTGGGTGCGCGGCGACCACCGGACGGTTGCGGTGCGCGTGACCGCGCATCCGGTGGCGGCGGGTTTGTGCCGTCTAAGCGGCGGTGCGCTGGTTTCGACGAGCGCCAACCTCAGCGGCGCGGCGGCGGCGCGCACTGCGTCGGAAGTCGCCGTCGCGTTCGACGGCGCGCTCGACGTCATCGTTGAAGGTGCAGTCGGCGGTTGCAGCTCGGTGACCCCGATCAAGGACGCGCTGACCGGGGAGTCGGTTCGATAGCGCGTCGTCCGGGTGGAGCCGCGGGCGTGTCCCGTGCGTGGGTCTCGTGAGTTTAGGCATATAGCAGAGCGGCAGAGGATTTATGAGCGTCTTATGAAATTCGCTTGCGTCTTAACCGCCTGTACGATTGATCGGCCTTACTACGAATGCTTGCCTATGTTCATCCGGACTTGGCGCAAGCTGTATCCCGAGGTCAAGATCAAGGTGGTTTTCGTGCATGAAACGTTGCCGGAAGAGCTTGAGCCTTATCGTGAGCACATCATTCACTTCCCGCCCGTCAAGGGCTTGCCCGTCGATTTCACGAGCCAATATATAAGATTGCTTTACCCGGCCCTTCTGGGTGAAGAAGGCGGGGTGATGGTTGCTGACGTTGACGCGGTGCCGATGAACCGGCGTTATTTCAGCAGCAGTATCCGCCGCTTTGCCGACGATGCGTTTGTCAGTTACCGAAGACCTTACGAAAGGCTTTTGCGGTGGGGACACCGCTCCGTCGACCGCTCCGCCGGCGATAGTGCCGCCAAACCGCAAAAGACTGAAAAAGCAACCGGAATGTTTCCGCAAATTTATATCCAGTATAACGTCGCAAATTCGAAAGTTTGGGGAGAGGTTTTCGGCGTCCAGGCCGTGGCCGATATACCCGCCAAGTTGCGCGCCGCGTGGGAAAAATACTACAGAAAGACGAACACTTGGTACATAGACCAGATAGGTTTGTGCCTTGCGGTTGAAGCTTGGAATTTGAAGACCCGCCGCCACGTGATTGTGCCCCGCCGGCCCTGGCGGCCGCTTTCTTTGCATTTGCCGAATTATATGGCGGCCAAGTCGAGCTTGAGGCTAAAACCGAACGGCTTCTTTTGGGTTTTACTCCGTTTCTGCATCAAGCTGGAGATTTTCAGCAGATGTTCCCTGATACGGTTCGATCAATATCAAGACAAGGTGCCGCTGTCTTCAAATACGTTATCCTGCCAAGAAGTGAACGAAAGGGTGGTTGGGTGTCTTTCTTCCCGCCCCCTGCCTCGGCTGATTACGCTGTTCCGTCCCCTGATGTCGCTTGCGTACAGAGGCACGATGCTCGTTTGCCGCGCGATTAAAAAACCGTGAGGCCAAGGTGATTTTCTCGCATGAAACGTTGCCGGTGGGATTTGCGCCTTGCCGCGGCCGCGTTATTCACTTCCCGCCGGTTGGCGAACGCGCGCTTTCGCCGGCAGGCGTCATGCGGCGGCAGGCGTAACCGCTGAAGTTTCCGATTGCAAGTTGCGTGGTTTGCAATGGATGTTATGTTTTTTGCGACGTGAACGATCAACCGGACACTGCTCGGGTCGAGGAGTACTTCACCGGTCTGCAACGGCGGTTGCGGGCTGAGTTCGAGCGGATAGAAAACGGCGCGCGCTTCGCCGAAGACCCGTGGGGCCGGGCGGGCAACCGCGGTTGCAGCTGCATTCTCGCCGACGGGGAAGTGTTCGAGAAAGCCGGCGTCAACTATTCGCGGGTTCAGGGCGACCGCCTGCCGCCGGCGGCGACCGAGGCGCGTCCCGAACTGGCCGGCGCCCGGTTTGAGGTGATGGGCGTGTCGGTCGTTGTGCATCCGCTCAACCCTTACGTTCCGACCGCGCATTGCAACGTGCGTTTTTTCCTGTCGCACGACCCCGCCGGCAAGCCGGTATGGTGGTTCGGCGGCGGTTTCGACTTGACGCCTTATTACCCGTTCCGCGAAGACGTGGTCGAGTGGCACCGCGCGGCGCGAACCGCGTGCGAGCCGTTCGGCGCCGAGGTATATCCTCGTCTCAAACGCTGGTGCGACGAGTACTTTTTCATCAAGCATCGCAACGAAACGCGCGGCGTCGGCGGGCTGTTTTTCGACGACCTCAACGAGTGGGGATTCTCGCGTTCGTTTGAGTTTGTGCAAAACGTCGGCGACGGATTTCGGTCGGCGTACGCGGCCATCGTCGAAAAGCGCTGCGCGACGCCGTACGGCGAACGCGAGCGGCGGTTTCAGCTCTACCGGCGGGGGCGCTACGCCGAGTTCAACCTGGTCTATGACCGCGGCACCTTGTTCGGCTTGCAGTCTCAGGGGCGCACCGAATCGATTCTGATGTCGTTGCCGCCCAAAGCCGAGTGGCGTTACCGCTGGACGCCCGAGCCGGGCAGCCCCGAGGAAGATTTATACTTGCACTACCTCACGCCGCAAGCGTGGCTTGAAGAAGAGAAACAGGAAAGATGACTAGAGAGTATCCCGTAACCCGTATGCGCCGTATGCGCCGGGATGATTTCAGCCGCCGCCTGATGCGCGAGCATCGTCTGAGCGCCGACGACCTGATTTATCCGATGTTCGTGATCGAGGGGGACGGCGCGCGCGAACCCGTGGCGTCAATGCCGGGCGTCGAACGGCTCAGCGTTGACCTGCTCGTCGCCGAAGCGCAAGCCGCACACGAGCTCGGCGTTCCCGCCGTTGCCCTGTTTCCGGTCGTCGCCGCGGAACAGAAAAGCGCCGGCGCCGAGAACGCGTACGACCCCCAGGGTCTGGTGCAGCGTGCGGTGCGCGCACTCAAGCAACGTCTGCCGGCGCTCGGCGTCATTACCGACGTCGCGCTCGACCCCTACACCTCGCACGGACAGGATGGACTGATTGACGATACGGGTTACGTCGTGAACGACGAGACGGTCGAAGTGCTGATCAAGCAAGCGCTGTCCCACGCCGAGGCCGGCGCCGACGTCGTCGCCCCTTCCGACATGATGGACGGGCGCATCGGCGCAATCCGCGGAGCGTTCGAGCAACACGGCCACCACAATACCCGCATCCTCGCTTACGCCGCGAAATACGCGTCGAATTTCTACGGCCCGTTCCGCGATGCGGTCGGCTCGGGCGCGGCCCTCGGCGGCGCCGGCAAGGAGACCTACCAGATGGACCCCGCGAACGGCGACGAGGCGCTCGAGGAAATCGCGTTGGACCTCGGCGAAGGCGCCGACGCGGTGATGGTCAAGCCTGCGCTGCCCTATCTCGACGTCGTGCGCCGGGTCAAGGATCGCTTCAACGTGCCGGTGTTCGCCTATCAAGTCAGCGGTGAGTACGCGATGCTCAAGGCGGCGAGCGGCAACGGCTGGCTCGACGAAAAGAAATGCGTGCTCGAGGCGCTGACCGGAATCAAGCGTGCCGGTGCTTGCGCGATTCTCACTTACTATGCGCCCGCCGCCGCCGCTTGGCTGCGTTCCTGATTGATGCCCGACCGCTACGCGCTGGTCGGCAACCCGGTGGCGCACAGCGTCTCCCCCCGCATCCACGCCCTGTTTGCGCAACAGACCGGGCAGGATCTCAGCTATGAGCTGATTCTTGCACCGCGCGACGGCTTTGCTGACACCGTCGCAACGTTCGTCGGCGCCGGCGGCAAAGGCGTCAACGTGACCCTGCCGTTCAAGGGCGAGGCTTGCCGGCTTGCGGACGAAGTCAGCCCCCAGGCCGCGCTGGCCGGCGCCGCCAACACCCTGGTGTTCCGCCCCGGCGGCGAGACCTATGCCGACAACACCGACGGCGCGGGTTTGGTCGAGGACTTGCGCCGGCTCGGTTGCGAAATCGAAGGGCGAACCTTGCTTGTCGTCGGTGCCGGCGGCGCGTGTCGCGGCGTCACCCCCGCGTTGCTCGAAGCACGCCCGCGCGAGCTGGTGATCGCAAACCGCACTTTCAAGCACGCGCAAACGCTCGCCGAACGTTTTGCCCGGTGCGGCCCCGTCACCGCGCGGTCGTTCGCAATGCTCGGCGACGGGAAGTTCGACGGCGTCATCAACGCGACTTCGGCAAGCCTCGACGGTGCCGTCCCCGATTTGCCCGACAAGGTTACAGACGGCCTGCGCTGGGGTTATGACTTGGTGTACGCGGATGAAGCAACGCCGTTCATGCGGTGGCTCGCCGAACGCGGCGTTGACGCGACGTACGACGGCGACGGCATGTTGGTTGCGCAAGCGGCCAAGTCGTTTTATCTGTGGCGGGGCGTGAAGCCGAACGTCGAGCAAGCGCTGGCGGCTTTCCGTGGTTAGTCGGCGAATCGCACCGGATTGACGGATGCCTTTGCTGCGCCCGGTTATTTGAGCCGGGTTTTTCGCCTTGCACGCGCGGCAGCTTCGTTCGTCCCTTGTAACGTACCGTTCGTCTTTTTTGGCCGAATGCTCGGG